>PXDI01000020.1 GCA_003565095.1 PVC group bacterium
CCGGTTCGAAAGCTGCCCTGATTATTTTCTCGACCGATGGTGCACGCCGTTCTAATGCCGCTTACGGCACATACTAATGATTTAGTGGACGTGCAGTGACAGCTTTATGAAAAAACGCATCACAGCGCAAATACCGGAATGGTCTCTCGTATTTGCGCTGTTTGTTTTTGCCTCCGTTTCCTTTGCGGATAACCAGCGCCTGGCCGAAAGAACCGCGGTTGTCAGCAAGGAAGTGGAAACCATCCGCGAACTGCCGTTTCTGGAACCGGTCAAGACACAGGTACAGTCACTTGAAGATTTTGAACAACACGTCATTAGTGAAATCCGCAAGCAGTATGGCGAAGATAAAGGGGCCGGCTTTATCCGCGCCCTGGTGCGGCTGGGGGCGATTGATGAAATTGTCGATCTTGAAGAGCTGTACACCGGATTGTTGAAAAGCCAGGCGGCGGCCTATTATGATCCGCGCAGCGAGGTTTATTATCTGCTGACCCCCGATGCCGAGACAACCTTGCTGGATTACATTACCTCGCACGAACTCGTGCACGCATTGCAGCATCAGCATTTCAACCTGTATGAACTGATGCTGGCCGATCCGCAGCGCTGGCACGACAATATGGACGCCGCTTATGCCATGCAGTGTCTGGTTGAAGGCGACGCGACCGTTGTAATGAGTTTATGGCTGTTGCGCTCACTGCAACCGGTCAAACCGGCTGTCGACCAGTTAATGCACATGCTCAGATTGATGCTGCGGATGCAGGCTGAAATGGATTATGAAACCATGCTCAGCATGGCAAAGATGTCCGGTGACGGCATGGGCGGACTCGGCGGACTCGGTGATACATTGGACGATCTGGAAAACTTTCCGCGCTATATCGTGGAGTCGATGCTGTCCACCTACATCCACGGAGCAGTGATGGTAATGGAGGTTTGGCGTGATGGCGGCTGGCAGGCGGTTAATGCGCTATACACCAATCCGCCCGCATCAACCGAACAGGTGCTCTACCCCGGGAAACTGCGCGCGCCGCGCGACGAACCGGTTGATGTACGCAGGGCGGAATTTTTTGAGCCTCTGGGCGGGGAGTGGCGGCAGGTGGCTTCCAGTGTGGCCGGTCAGCTCGGCATGCGCATCATGTTCTCGATGTGGCAGAATCCGGAAAACCATGACGAAGCATACGCCCGGGCGGCGGCTAAAGACTGGGGTGGTGACCGCTATTACCTGTATGAAAACAGCACAACCGGCGAAGAGCTGCTGGCATGGTTCACCGTCTGGGACAACGAAGCGGCCGCCGCACGTTTTGCGGAGGCCATGACCGCAGCCGCACAGCGGCGCTTTCCCGGCAGCAACCGCAATGATGAAGACACTGATGCGCAGATGCTGCGGATACAGACGGCAGATAACCGCAGCCTGCTGCTGCTCCGCAACGGCAAGACCGTTACCTGGCTCGACGCCGACCACCCGCGGATAATTGATGCCCTTAATCAATAACCGGTTTCGCCAAATGAATAAAACCCTGAAAAATTTTCTATTCCCCAAACTGACGCGGCGTTTTCTGTTGCGCATTTTTTTGCTGATCACTGTCTCATATGTCTTCTTCGGGCATATCTGCCGGCCGATGCGTGTAGAAGGCATCAGCATGGAGCCGACATACCGCGATGGCAAGATAACCTTCTGCTGGCGACCGGCCTTCCGCGGGCGCGATCCGCAAAACGGGGAGCTGGTGGTCATCCGTTTTGCCGGACGACAGGCGGCTCTGTTAAAGCGGGTTATCGGCACGGGGGGCGACGTGCTGGAATTCCGCGACGGGGTGCTTTACCGCAACGGTGAGGCGGTTCATGAAGTATACCTTATAAAGCCATCCGACTGGAACATGCCGCCGCGGCTGGTCAAGGAAGGGCATTTTTATGTGGTAGGAGACAACCGTTCCATGCATATTGACAATCACTTGTTCGGGGAAGTGGTACGGCACCGTATTCTAGGAGTTCCTTTGTTATGAAAATACTACAATTTATCCGGGCGAATGCCGCACTCAGCGCACTGGTTCTGCTGGTGCTGCTGATTGGCGGCGGCATTGCGTACCGGCGGAGTGACCGCGTACAGATCAGGCGCCGGTTCAACCGGTTGGCAGATTTGGCGGGGCGCAGTCCGACGGAAAGCATGATCGCCATGGCGGCGCGCAGTGAACAGCTCTCAAACCTGTTTGCCGCAAAAACGGAACTGTCAATACCGGTGCGCGGACTCACCGGCGAATATTCGCGGCGCGAGATTGTCCAGTCGGCGGTGCGGGTTAAGTCGCAGGCGGAATCTATCGAGCTCGATTTTCATGACCTGAAAATCAGGGAAATATCGGGCGACAACGCGCTTTGCACTGTTACCGCCCGCTTACGGGCGGTGATTAACGGCGAGCGCATCAACGAGGTGCGCGAGCTTGACTGCCGTCTGGTGCGCGAAGAAGGCCGCTGGGTATTCAGCTCTTTCAGCGTAGCGGAAATCCTTCAGCGTTGACACTAATCATATGTGGTATAGGCGGCGTTTGAGCGGCGCTGTCCGTCGGCAGAAAAGATAATTAGCGCCACTCTGGAGCCCCGTGCCGGACGCCGCCAGCCGTTGTAGCCGTTGTCAATATTCTTCAACGTCTTGACCGTCTGCCCGGGATCCA
>PXDI01000299.1 GCA_003565095.1 PVC group bacterium
AGTACGGTGGACGAGATAAATCAGGGACTTCCGAAGAATCTGTGGGTAGATTGTTGTTGTCTGGTGTCGTCGCATCAGCCGCACCTGTGTCCGTCGTTGAAAGTGCATCGGGTAAGTGTATCCGTGGGACTGGCTTCCCATCCGTGGGACCATTTTTCTCATGTATGTCGGTGCTGTACCGGAAAATGTACAAAATAATTTTCTGAAGATATCACATCTAATGCAATACAAAAGCAGTATGAAGTATGCACCAACTCGCAGATGCGCCCCCTCAAACCGCGGCGGGAATGTCCACTTTACAAACGCTTTGCTCTGATGCTACTTTACATATTGATTAAGGGACAGTTTCTGACAACCCGGTACTGTCAAAAGTTGTATAAAAAGTGATGAAAACGGTATGTGAGTGTGTGGGTATGTGGGATGGAGTGAGAGTTTTGTGTCAGCTATGCAGTCAGGATAGAGAAGATGGGGGCCGATACGGGGACACTCCCAAACTCCCATACCCACGCACTCACATACTCACAGACATGGGATAACGACGATTAGCCCCAAGACTGGGGCGCAATTATTGACAGAACGGACAACCCCAAAGGAGTGCATAATGAAGAAAATGAAAAACATGCCGAAGATTAAGCTTGGTGTCGTGGGGGTCAGCCGCGACTGTTTTCCGATTGAACTTACCCGCAAGCGGTTGAAAGCGGTGATGGCCGCCTGTCGCAAACAGAAACTGCCGGTTGTGGAATGCTCCACCATCATAGAATCTGAGCATGATGCGATGCTGGCCGCGGCGGAAATGACCGCCAAGGAGGTAAATGCCGTCTGCATTTATCTCGGCAATTTCGGCCCCGAAGGCCCCACCACAATTTTTGCCAAGACGCTCAACGTGCCATTTATGCTGGCCGGTGCGGCCGAGGAAAGCGGCAAAGACCTGATCAACGGCCGCGGTGATGCCTTCTGCGGCATGCTGAACGCCTGCCTGAACACCGGTCTGCGCAATTTAAGAGCGCATGTGCCGCACATGCCGGTGGGCCAACCCTCAGAAGTCGCCGAAATGATTGCCGGGTTCGTCCCGGTGGCCAGGGTAATCAACGGCATAAAAAACCTCAAAGTCTTCGCTTTCGGTCCGCGGCCGCAGGATTTCTATGCCTGCAATGCACCGATCAAGCCGCTTTACAACCTCGGTGTCGAGGTGATGGAAAACTCCGAGCTTGATATGTATGAAATTTACCAATCAATGGCCGGCAACACCCGGGCAATCGACGCGATCGCCCGCGATATGGCACGTGAATTGAAATCCGGCAACCGGCATCCCGAAAAACTGCGGCAACTGGCCCAGTTTGAACTGGCGCTGGAAACCTTTTTTGCCGACAACCTCGGTTCACGGCAGTACGGGGTGTTTGCCAACAAATGCTGGCCGGCATTTGAAAAAGCTTTCGGCTTTGTGCCGTGTTTTGTCAACAGCCGCCTGGCGACACGCGGCATTCCCGCCGCATGTGAAGTGGATATCTACGGCGCGGTTTCGGAATACATGTGCCAGCTTGCCACCGAACATCCGGTCACTATCCTGGATGTCAACAACACCGTGCCGGATGATATAAAAATCAAAGACCTGCAAGGGGCGGCGCGCCAGGACCTGTTTATGGGTTTTCATTGCGGCAACACCCCCAGTTGCTGTATGTGCGAAGGCTATTGCATGAAGTTTCAATTGATCATGAACCGGCTGATGGAAGATCCGGCCCAGGCCCCGGATATCACCTGCGGCACGCTCGAAGGAACCCTGCGCCCGGGTCCCTGCTCGCTGTTCCGCCTGCAGGCCACCCCCGACAGTGCCGGACTGATGAGCTATGTTGCCGACGGAGCCATTCTGGATGCCGATCCGGCATCCTTCGGCAGTATCGGCATTTTCGGCATCAAGGATTTTGCGCGCTTCTATCGCTATGTGATGCTGCAAAAGAACTTTCCGCATCATGCCGCTGTGGCTTTCGCACATGCCGGCAGAGTGCTGTTTGACGCCGCACGCCTGCTGGGCGTCAGCGATATCAGCGCCCCGCGGCCGGTCGGGGTGCTTTATCCCGAAGAAAATCCGTTTGTGGGTACTGTCAAAAATTGAATGATGACGAGGGGGGAAGTGCACTGATTAAAAGCGTCCGTCGACCTTGGTCGGCGGACAAGATAATTCTAATAAACTACATATGGAACAAAACATTACGGAGCCCGAATAGTGCAATCGCTCTGCGAAGCACTTCTATTGCTCAAACCGGGCTCTTAGTGTATTTTTCGAGCCTGTTCTTTGAATTATTCCGCTCGCCGACCAAGGTCGGCGAGCGGTAAGCGCCGCTTGGCCGAGATAACGGGGAGTTGTTATGAAAGACAAGATTGAACGCAAATATGCTCTCGGGCTGGATTACGGCACCAACACGTGCCGGGCGCTGATCGTTGACTTAAGTGACGGACGCGAAGTGGCCACTGAGGTGTTCGCCTATCCGCATGGCGAACAAGGCATCATTACTGATCCGCGCGATCCGCATGTCGCCCGGCAGCATCCGGCGGATTATCTGGACGGTCTTGAAGCCATTATTACCGGTGCCATCAGTAAAGCGCGCGCAACCGCTGACGGTTTTGATCCGGCCGGAATTATCGGCATTGGAATTGATGCC
>PXDI01000012.1 GCA_003565095.1 PVC group bacterium
AATAATCAATGTTGGCGCGGGTATATTCGGGGGCGGTATACGGGGTAGAGGCTTTTCCGGTAGAGATCGAGGTCAACGCCGGGCGCGGTGAGGTGAACATCATCATTGTCGGGCTGCCGGATGCCGCTGTCAAGGAAAGCAAGGACCGCGTCCACACCGCACTGGTGAACTCCGGTTTCCGCCTGCATCCCGGCCGCACCACAATCAATCTGGCTCCGGCGGACGTCAAAAAAGAGGGTCCCGCATTCGATTTGCCGATAGCGCTGGGGATGCTGGCCTCACAAGGGGAAATCCCCGAGGCGGCATTGCTGGATACCGCGGTGATCGGCGAGCTGGCCCTTAGCGGTGAGGTGCGGCGTGTCAAGGGTGTGTTGCCGGTGGCATTACGTGCGCGCGAACAGGGCTGGCGGCGTATTCTGGTTCCGGCTGAAAACGCTGAAGAGGCGGCGGTGGTCGAGGGGCTTGAGGTAATTGCCGTCAGCGACCTGCGATCCGCCGCCGACCATCTTTGCGGATATAATGAGCAGACGCCTTTCACGGTTGCACGCCAGGAACTGCTTTCGATGCTGCATGAGCATGATGATGATTTTGAAGATGTCAAGGGACAGGAAAGCGCCAAACGGGCAATTGAAGTCGCGGTTGCCGGCGGGCACAACATTTTGATGATCGGTCCGCCAGGCACCGGAAAAACCATGCTGGCCAAACGCATTCCCTCTGTCTTGCCGGAGATGACTTTGGAGGAGGCGCTGGATGTCACCCGCATCCACAGCATTGCCGGCGTGCTGGGGGCGCACCGGGCACTGGTCAGCACGCGGCCTTTCCGGGCTCCGCATCACACCATCTCGGATGCCGGGCTGTTGGGCGGCGGGGCGCATCCGATGCCCGGCGAAGTAAGTCTGTCGCATAACGGGGTGCTATTCCTTGATGAACTGCCCGAATTTCACCGCAATGTGCTCGAGGTGATGCGTCAGCCGCTGGAAGACGGGCATGTGACCGTATCGCGTGCGGCGGCATCGGTTACTTTCCCCTGCCGCTTTATGCTGGTGGCGGCGATGAATCCGTGTCCGTGCGGGTATTACGGCGATACACGGCGACAGTGTCAATGCACTTCCACTCAGGTGCAGAAGTATCGCGCGCGCATATCAGGTCCGCTGCTTGACCGCATCGACATACATATTCAGGTGCCGAGTATGCAGTATAATGAGCTTTCCGCCTTGGCAAAGGGTGAGCCATCGAGCGCAATCCGGGAGCGTGTGATGCATGCGCGCCGTTCTCAGCTTGAGCGTCTGAAAAGCAGCCGTAAGACACATTGCAATGCCGGAATGTCGGCGCGGCTTGTACAGAAATACTGCCGGCCGTCAACAGCCGCCCAATCGCTGCTCAAGCAGGCTATGAGTGAATTTGATCTGAGTGCCCGCGCATATGAGAGGGTTCTCAAGGTGGCACGCACGATAGCCGATCTTGACAATTCGGAAACAATTGAGCCGATGCACATATCCGAAGCCATTCAGTACCGTACGCTTGACCGGCAGAGCTGGTTCTGAACAATGACAGGTTCACAACCGCCGGCTTGCGCAGAATACCGCAATTGATTTAAAAATCCGGAATATGCTGGAGAGAATTGAGAAAAACATCCCAAAGTCGATTGTCCGGGTGTGATCCTGTTGTCCGGGTAGAGCGTTTGCGGGTTGAGTTTGACTGCGGCGGGCGGCGGGTTTATGCGGTGCGTGGAGTGTCGTTCGGTCTGCGTTCGGGGGCGGTAACGGCGTTGGTGGGTGAGAGCGGTTGCGGTAAAAGTGGGACGGCACTGGCGCGCGGCGGCCTGCTGCCGCGCGGAAAGCGTTCGATTATCAGCGGTCATTTTGACATTTGCGGGGTTAATATCGCTGCCGCGGCGGTGAAAGGCTGGCGCAAAGTCCGCGGCCGGCTGCTGGCATATGTTTTTCAGGATCCTTCAACCGCGTTAAATCCGGTGATGCGGATTGGCCGGCAGGTGGCGGAAGGACTCTCGGATGGTCGGGGTTCTACTGCGGCGGCTGTGCAGAAACTGCTGGAGCGGGTGCAGTTGGCGGATGCACAGGCGGTGATGAACGCGTGGCCGTATGAATTGAGCGGCGGTATGCAACAGCGGGTTATGCTGGCAATGGCGCTGGCGGAAAATCCGCGTTTACTGATCGCCGATGAACCAACCACCGCTTTGGATGTGACCGTTCAGGCCCAGATCATGCAACTGCTTGATGAGTTGAGAATAGAGACCGGCATGTCGGTGCTGCTGATTACTCATAATCTCGGTCTGGTGGCGGATATCGCGGAGGATGTAATGGTTATGTACGCCGGACAACTGGTGGAAAAAGGTCCAGTCGAAACCGTATTGCGCCATCCCCGCCATCCTTATACGCGCGGTCTGCTGGCGGCGGTGCCAAGTCTTGATAAAAACCGTCCGGCGGCTGTCGCCATTCCGGGCGGTGTGCCTGATTTGTGCGTTGAGCCGCAAGGTTGCGCGTTTGCCCAACGCTGTCCGCTCGCTGATGCGGAATGCCGCGCGGCTGATCCTGATTGGACGGTTGACGGAGCGCACGCGTGGAGGTGTTTTAAGAGCAGACTGTAGACTGTAGACTGCAGACTGCAGACTGCAGACTGAAGACTGAAGAC
>PXDI01000107.1 GCA_003565095.1 PVC group bacterium
AAGCCGATGAAACCCAGCGCCAGGCCGCGATCCTGTCTTTTCCGTTGCAGAAAGAGATACAGATGCGCGATATAGAATGCACCGAGTCCAAGCGCCAGCAAAGCACTCCATTCCATCGTGAATGTTTCGTCAATCAACTCATACATCAACCCGAAATAGATCAAGGCGTTAAACACCAGCATCAGCAGGTCGATCAGCGTGGATGGTTTGCCGTGGCGGAGTTGATAGATAAACACCGTTGTCGAGAACAGAATGAAGAATGCTGTAAGGAAAGGAAACACTTGCCAGAAAAGCACCGGCTCAAATGCATCCTGCAAAGAGACACCTGCCAGGATATACGTGGCAAGAAAGGCAAGAGCATGGAGCAGATGCCAATTACGCAGGCGGGCAATGCCGAAAACCCCGCACCCCAGAACCAGCATGTAACCGAAAAAGCCGGGGAAGTAGACGGATTCAGCAGATAACATCAACGGTGTACCATAACCACCAATGAGACCAAGAATGGCTACGAGCAGAGAATCGAAACGTACAGCCATAAACCCCGCACCCAGAGTTACAGCCGCCATTAGAAAAAAAACGGATCCGGTCCCTATCAAGCCATATAGATTCGCCGCGGCAAAAAGCCCGGCATACCAGACCGCCAACCCGGCCCCCAGCAACCCCTGTCCAATAAGGTGATAGCGCCGACCAAGCAAGCGGATTCCGCCGGCCAGTAGTACCGACCCCGTCAGTAACGCAATTGCTACTTTACCCATCGGCCCCAGCCAGCCGCGCGTAGAGGTGTAGTCCAGAAAGAAGAGCACTCCGACAACCACTATCACAACACCGATGCGTACCAGCCAGTTCGTTGCCACTGCATACTCTGTGCTCATCCCGGGACGACGGAATTCCTCGCCAACAACTATCCAGTTCCATATCTTTGACATTATGCGACGTGCGGCCGCCTCAAAACGCCCCGGCTCGGCAGGCTCCATTTCTACGGGCTGCGGTTTTTGTTTGCAGCTCTTGCTGTCTGGGCGGACTGCCGATACAGGTGCGGCAGGCGGAACGGCAACAGTTTTCTGAACAGGCACTTGGGAGGCTGTTTGCACAACTGGCTCAACAGCCGAAGGCTTGTCGACTGGCGCTGCCGCGGCTATTGGCTCTTTCGATTCAACTGATTGCGCTGCTTCGCCAGGCTGAACGGGGTGCTTTTTGAGCAATATCAGTAACTGCTCCCTGATCGAAGTGAGATCGTCCGCCATTTCGGATTGCTGGCGACGCATCCGCAGACAAAGCACCATCGAAACCACTGGTGCGACAAGCAGCGCACCGAAGACAGCAAGAAACAACAACACACCGAAAAAAAACTCAGTCATGACACCCCCCTGATTAATTTCTCACCATCATTATGCGATCAGCCCTGTCATGCAACCACAAAGAACAACAACATCGGGGCAGGTTGTAATCTAACAGCAAATTAAACAAAATAAGAAGATACAAAGAATTACATTTGAATGTAACAGTTTCCTATCCGTGGGACGGGTTTCCCATCCGTGGGTTATAATCCTCCTTCCCCCTTCCCCAGCGGCGATAACGTGCTCTCCGCATATGGGTCAAGAGATCCGAGTGTAAGAGTACGTGTAAGAGTAAGGGGCTTCCGGTCCGAATGGTCTTACCGTACTCGTACACATACTCGTACACGCAAATCTCCCTCTTCTCTTCCTCCTCCCATCCGTGGGTTCCTGTCCTCCTCTGTGGGCGGCGTATTCTGCTGAACTATAAAGTATTTGCACCTAATCGCAGATGCGCCCACATTAACTTCACAGATCTTTCTCGACAAGCCAAGGGCAATCTTGCATTGTATAAGTTCAGTATTTTTTTCTGATTATTTACAGATACGGAGGTTGCTAATGCGGCCATATGTGAATTTTATTCTGCTTGCGGCTATCTTGACAACCATTGCCGCAACCACCGGCTGCCACTCATCCAACGCCAAGTATTTTCTCAAAACAAAATCTTCGGCAAATGTATATGTAGAGCGCCGCCCGCCGAAAATTGAAAAAGTCGCGGTAATGCCCTTTACCGCTCAGACCGAACTGACCGGTTCACTGATTTCAGATCTACTGGTTACCGAACTGATGCGGACCGGTAAATATACGGTGCTTGAGCGTAGTCAAATCAACAATGTCCTGCGCGAAACAGAACTTGCAATGTCAGGCATTTCATCCGCACAAGCAGTTGCCGTTGGTAAAATGCTGGGAGCTGACGGAGTAATAATCGGAACGGTTTCGGAATACAGCACAGTCGCCCGCTGGGGACGCACCTATCCGGTTGTCGGATTTTCCGTCAGACTGATAGACACCTCCAGCAGTCAGATTATCTGGAGCGCTGACATTGTAAATCAATCTAAAGACCGTCGCTTAAGCCTGCCGGAACATGCCCGTCAGGTTGTGCATGAGGGGATTGCAGGGCTTTACCAGCAATGGCACCGCTACCGGCAGGTCAGATAAAGACCGTTTCTTTCCCGGCATTTTCTCACCGGAACAATTCTTCGGCGGCACGGCGGCCGGCTTCTGCCCCGATCCCGCCGGTAAACGCACCGACCGAGGCACTGACGGTTGCGCCGACTACTCGCTTGATTCTGCTGCCGAAACTGTTTTCACGCTGCGCCATGGCTTCAGATTCCGCCGCGGCCTGGCGCTGCGCCTGTGCACGCATGGCATCGGCATCGGCCTGCGCCTCGGCCATGCGCCGTGCGGCATATTCCTGCTCGGCGGACTGACGCTCCATCGCAAGCTGCTGCATGCCGGCCTGGGCCGACTGCAAAGCCTGCTCACGACGGTCGCGGCGGCGCTGGGCAAATGCGTCCAGCGCACTACCGGCCGGCTGCGCTTCATCGTTCCATGCCACCGACGGCGCTTCAGCGGCCGCCAGCGGATTCACCGGACGGCGCGGAGCGACAGGAGCCGCCGGTTTACCTACATCACGTGCCAGCCAGATATCCAGCCCCGGAGTATCAGGCTGTTTTGTGCGCACATCCGCCCATGTCTCCATTTCGCTCAACAAACGGGTGGCGGCCGCAAGCTGCTGAGCCAGCCCGCCGTCAAGCACCCAACGGCGCAGGGCGGAATAATCCTCAACCGACCCAGCTCCGGCAGATGCGGCAAGCTGCGACAAATACGCCGCATCCCCGGCATTCTCCGCTGCCGTGTAGGCTGAAACAAAATGCTCAAAGCGATCCCGCGCACGGTCCCCCATCCGCTCTTCAATCATTTTGCGGACAGCATCCGCTTCGTCATCAACCCATTCGTCCGCAACATCCCTCACCGCCTTGGCGTCCTCCTCGGAAAGATTTTCAGCAATTAATAATGCCTGCGCATTTACCTGCTGAGCCAGATTGAAGCGCAGATATGCATTCAACAGCACGCTCTGCTCGGATTGCCGGGCCATCACAGGCCCTGTTCCCAACGCCACAATCATCCCGACATACAATAATATCTTCATTTTCAACTCCATACCGGTCATTGCGCAACCGCCCGCATCTGAATTCTGCCGCCACCGATATCAAGCACCTGCATGCGTAAGCCTTCCGGCGGAGAAAGCACCAGCTCCTCTGCCAGTTCCTCGGCCGGAACCGCCGCCTCAACACTGAACTCAACCATTCCAGCCGAATATCCGCGCTGGGTAACATTACTCAGATCGGTTCGTGCACGCAGTGTTTCGCGGATGGCGCGTACCATCCAGATTTGATCTACCCCGCCGATAGTTAAATCAAGCTGCCGTCCGGCGGTCACCACCGCCCCCTGCTCCGCGGAAGGCGTCCACCTTGCCAGCATATCCGGTATGACCTTATCCAGCGCCATTTCTGCGGCTGTCCGCAACACTTTGGCGCTGCCGCTGACATCTTCGATTCCGACCTGCGTTGAGTCTTCAGAGGCCGCGGCCAGCGCCGCCGCGTTATCAGTGCGCACGGCACGCAATGTTACCACCGCCTGATACGAGCGCAGATTGGTATCGGCTATCCGGCGGGCCGAGGGTTTGGCAACCGCCTCACCAACCAGAACCAGATCCGCCCCGAAACGCGCACCCAGCGCCGCCGCACCGCGGTTATCCCCCGCCATCTGCAGCATCTGCTGTCCGCGGGCAATGTTCGCCCGCACCATATCCTGATCCACCAACGGAATATTCAACTCCAGCAGTTTCCTCAACGCCATCGATTCCACTTCTGAAGTTGCAATTGTACCAAGACTCTGCTCATCAATAATCACCATTACCCGCGGCAGAACATCCGGCAGCTTTATTCTTCTGGCAGCCGGTGCCGGTCTTGACTGATGATAACCCCGCTGTGATTGCTGCGGCGGAGCCGCACAACCGGCCAACATAAAAAACAGACAGACCCCGGCACAACCGGCAAGCTGCCCCCGCTTGATCAGTTCCTTTTTCATAATCAATATCCCTTTTAACGTATCTGACGGTAAAGTGCGGCGGTCATTTCATGTACTACTGTCCGTGAATGCTGCGCAAGCGTAGAGCGCCGCTCACCGCGCTCCGCATGGTCAACACTCCAAATGATCCTGCCCGATTCCGAGTCGATCATTCTTACGCTTATGCCGACAACCGGCAGCGCATAGCCCCACTGTGCAACATTCTCATATTCTGAAACAGTTCCGATAATAACCGCATCGGCACCGGCCATTTTCCCAACCTGTGCCGCCTGGCCGGTGGTTAGCCCCGACAGAGCAATCTCGGCTTCACCAAGTATATTCGCCAACTGACTGCGTTCAATTAATTCATAGCGATGTGTTCTGAGCAGCTCGGTTACAAACATATCAGATACTGATGCGCCGATCAATTCGGTTGCAGCCTTAAAAGGCAGCACCGCAACCCGCTGCACATTCTCATGTGCGGGAGTCACAAACACATTGGCTTTTGTCCCGGCACGACCGAAATGCCCGCCGGCACCCGGCGCTGAAGCACAACCCGCAAATCCCAAAATCAAAAGTAACGCCAAGCTACGGCAATACATCGCACATAAAACACTTTTCTTCACCATAAGTACCAGATCCTTTCTTTTACTACTGCAATATGGCAGATCTACCGACGCACATCAAACAATACGCTTATTCAAATGACAATCAATCTCATATAACAACGCCATTAATCACAGCTCGGACAAGAAGACGGCTCCTGCCCCTTTGTGTAGGTTCTTGAATAGCCGCACCGCGGACAATTCATCGTAACGCAATATGGACACGGGACCCCCTGTCCGGCAATCCCGCGGAAGGTACGAGCACAAGCGGGGCATGTGACCAGCGGGCGGTCATCCGTTTCGCTGGGTTCCGTCCTTCTCGGCCGCCGGGCGGGTGCTTGAGTAGTCGTTGCCGGCTGCCGGGTCTCGCCGGCGGTCGCCTCCGGTTCAGTTGTTTCAGTTTGAGCAGTCTCGGCCGGAGCTGCAGCATCCACAGCGGCAATTGCCACCTCGTCAGCGGTGCCCTCTACCTCTTCCGCCGGCTCGCTGGAATCCTTTTCCTGGCCGGCTTTTTCCTCTGGCTGCTTTGTACCGGCAGCTTCCCCACTCCCACCTGAAGCAACCTGAGGTGCTGCGGCAGCGGCAGGCGGCGGAGACGCAGCAACCGGTTCCTCTGCTTGCGCCGGGGCATCCTTTTTACGATCCGCTTTGCGCTCAAAAAGCGATCTGGATGCCTGCTCAGCGGCGGCAGACCCCAGCGCTTCACCAAAGGCTTCCCCGCCCTTTTCCACACCTTCTGTTATTGCCTCGCCCAGCACGTTGCCCCAACTGTCTTTGCGCTGGGCTTCCGCGGCCGAACGGGTTGCATCATCCACAGTTGTCTGTGCATCGCGTCCGCCGGCATCCCGTACTCTGGCGGCATCCCGCTGCGTCTGATCCCCCGAACGCGCCGCCTGCTCAAGTTCCGTAGCATGCGAAATAAACTTCATGTTCGTCTCGCGCTCATCACGCCGGGTGCTTTCAACACCGTCACCAAAAAGAATCAACGATGAAGTTGATGCCGGCAGTGACAAGTCGGCCACACCGCCGGAAGACGGCTCATGCCAGCGTAAACCGTCCAGATCAAGGGTGCCGCCGGCAGTATCGACATGAGGCGTGTCATCAAATTTGCCGGAATCCAGTGACTCCTGAATATGCGCCGCGGAAAGCCTTTGATCCAGATTCTCCACCCGTAAATCAGCCCGTGCGATATGCTGCTCAAACTGCGCAATGGAACGGTTATCTTCCTCTATCCTGCTTGCAAGCGCCCTTTCCGCCGTCAACATGTCGGCAAAGCGCGAAGAGCTGTGCAGGGATTTCTTAGCCTGATTGTGTTTGGCTTTAGCGTCAAGCAAAGCGCTTTCATATACACGCAACTGCTCATTGATAAATGCCAGGTTAATTCCGGGACTTTCGGCACGCAGGATTGCTTCATGGTCTCCGCTCGTCTGAACACGCCAGCTCTCAGTGTCTCCCGGCACATCGGGACGCTGACGAGCCTCGCTATCAGGATCAATCCCCATCCCTGTCGGTGCAAAGGTATCCGGTAATTCGTGGGCTGGCGCAGTCTTGCTCTCAAAATCGCTCAAGCCGATCTTCAATACATCGTCGATTGCGCCATCGGCCTGCCTGCGCAATTCATTCATCCGGCTTTCAATAGCCTGGATTGTGCCAAGCGTTTCCGCCAAAGCCGCGTTTTCCTCCGCCAGACGCGCACCGCGCATACGCGCAAGTTCCTGCCGCCGTCCTTCCCGCTGTTGTTCAACGGCGGCTTTCTGCTGCTGAAGATCACTACGAATCTGACGCTGCCCATCCAACTGCTCGCGAATAGCATCGGATTCCTTGGCAAACATATAATGCGGCAGGCTGACAAGAATGGCAGCGCTCACATACAGCATTACCCCGGCTTGTCTCATGCAGATCATATCCACCCCCTCTAATAACGCCTTAATATATACCAAAACCACTGACAAAAACAACAAAAATGGGGCGACAAGATCGGGGGACAGAAATCCACCTGTTTCCGCTCTTAACCAAATAAAGTCCGCAAGCGACCGCTTACGACCTGTTGTAAATAACCGGATCTATGCAGCAATGTAAACTTTTTGTCTGTCCCTTGTGGCTTTTTTCCATTTGCATATTACGGTAATTAATGTTTGTATCCGCGCATGATCTCACCCGGTAAATTACTTAAGAAACTTTCACCGATCTGGGTGGCCGGAATGCTGCTTACTCTCGGCAGCATGACTTTCTTTATTTCAGGCCATCAGTTTATTCAGGCTATCTCCAATTACGCATATGACGCATTTCTGCGCCGGATGCATAAGCCGCCGCAAGCCGATGCGGTTGTTATTATCGATATCGACGATAAAAGCCTGCAGGAAATGGGTCAATGGCCGTGGCCGCGCTTTCTGCTGGCCGAATTAACCCGCAAACTGTTCGCGGCTGAAGCGGCGGTAGTCGTCTTTGATATAGTCTTTCCGGAAGAGGACCGCACCTCCCCCGCCGCAGTCAACCGGCTGCTGCAAAGGTATTTCGAGATTGATGTGTGCTTTGCCGATGTTCCTGACGATATTGCCAATTTTGATGAAATGCTGGCACAGTCACTCACTTTGGGCAAAAGCATTGTCGGCTGCTTTCTCAGTCCCGCTGATACCGTATCCGAGATTGATCCGGAAATCGACCCCCACTATCGCGGACACTATCAGACCCGCGGTCGCGGTACTTATGAAAACTTCCTGATGCAGGCGGATGATCTGGTCATTTCGATACCGGCAATCAGCGCCGCTTCACAGAGCGGTTTTTTCAATGCCGCACCGGATGCCGACAGCATTGTGCGCAGCAATCCGCTGGTATGGGCGCTGGGATCCCAGCGCATTTATCCGTCACTGGCGCTGGAGGCGGTGCGGCTCTATCACGATATACCGCATGGCACCATCATGTATGACGATCAGGGCGTTACTGAAATCAGACTGCGCGACATCGTAATCCCGACTGACCGTCTGGGGCGCCTTGTCGTCAATTACCGCACAGTTTACACCGACTCACAAACCGGATTCGCCTCATCTTTTCCGACATATCCGGCCAAAGACATTCTGGCCGGAACAGTGCCCCCAACACGCCTGAAAGACAAGATTGTCTTTATCGGCACTTCGGCCGTCGGTTTGAAAGATATTAAAGCCACCCCGCTTACACAATGGTTTTCAGGTGTCGAGGTACATGCGGTCATGGTTGACAATATCCTCTCCGGGGACATGCTAATATATCCGTCATGGGTGGCCGGAGTGCAGATTGTGGCAATTCTCATTATCGGCATCATTCTGACCGCCATTATCGACCGTGGCAGATCGTGGCTGTCGTTTCTGCTGGCAATGGTGATGATCCTGGCAACCATCCGCATCAGCATGACAATGATGGAAACCCGCAATTTCGTATTTGTACCGGTCTGGGTGATTCTAACAATTATGATTCTGTACCCGGTGCTTACCATGTTGAAATTCTGGCAGGAGGAGCGGCAGAAGAAGCGGGTGCGCGACATGTTCGGCACGATGGTCTCACAGGATGTGCTTTCATATCTTGAAAACAATCCGGAAAGCTTCTCCCTGACCGGACACCGGACAGATGCCACAATGATGTTCTCGGATGTAGCCGGGTTTACCACGATCTCTGAAAACCTGCCGCCGGAAAGACTTTCAGAATTGCTGAACCGTTATCTCAGCCCGATGACCCGCATTATCATGGAAAGACGCGGCTACGTTGACAAATATGAAGGTGATGCCATCATGGCTGAATGGGGTGTACCGTTTCCGCTGAAGGATCATGCGGTGCAGGCGTGCCATGCCGCATTGGAGCAGCAGGCGGAGCTGGCCCGCCTGCGTCCGGTATTGAAAGCGGAATTCGGTCACGACATTTATGTGCGGATGGGCATCAATTCCGGCAGCATAACCGCCGGCAACATGGGCTCTGACAAACGTTTTCAATACACCGTAATGGGTGATGCGGTTAATCTGGCCGCACGCCTCGAACCCGCCAACAAGGATTACGGCACTGATATTATAATCGGCGCGACAACCCGCGCGCTGGCCGGCGAAGCCATAGAAGTCCGCCTGCTGGACCGGATTGTTGTAAAGGGCAAAACCAAACCGGTCGAGATTTATGAGCTGCTGACGATGGCCGGCGAACTGCGCGAAACACGCCGCGCGGTTGTCAGCGTTTACGAGAAAGCGCTGCGGCTGCACTGGGAGCGGCGCTGGGACGAAGCGCAGGAAATGCTTGATCAGGCGATTGCCATGGACCAAAACGAGCAGCCGGCTCACACACTCAAGCAACGTATCATTTTTTATCGCGACAATCCACCACCGCCTGAATGGCAGGGCGAACATGTCCGGGCCACGAAGGATTGAGCAGGGTTGACAACAGCGGGCAATACAATATACGATTCCCCCACTATGACAGAAACAGTTCATCTGGAAGTTATTAAGGGCGAGGATACGGGCAAGACCTTCTCTGTTCCGGCCGACGGGGCAAGAATCGGCCGTTCATCCAAAAACGATATAGTGCTTGCCGACCCGTTAATGTCGCGTCACCATTCACGCGTTTATTTAAAAGACGGCGCTTTATGGATAACCGATCTGGGCAGCGCGAATGAAACTCTTGTCAATGACAAGGGGATTACCGATGTCGCCCTGCAGGTCAACGATCGTATCCAGCTCGGCGATTCGGTCCTAAAGGTGATTAACGCAGGGACTGCCGCCGCGGTTGCCGCGGAACCGCAGAAACAGCCGACCGCGGCAGCCACAACAACCCCGCTGGTAAATCTCGGCTTTGACGGCAATGAACCGGAACCGCCCGCCACAAGCGCCGACAAGAAACCACGGCAGCTCATTTCAAAAAAAGTGCTTATTGCGGCTCTGGCGGCGGTGGTGATACTGGCGCTCGGCGCATGGATTCCGCAACTGCTGAAACCCGCTGATAGCAGGCCGGATGCACGTCCGCCGGAAACCACACAGCAACCGGCAAGACGGACAAGAGTGCTTGAAGTAAATTATGAAAAGGTGGAAGCCAACCCGCAAAGTATTTTCCGCTATGCCTTGACTATCTCCGCCGACGGGATCCTTGCCGTCCAGATTGACGATCTAGCCAATGACCGCCACGTTCGCAAAGAAACCCGCCTCAATCCTGAATATATCCAGCAGCTTGCCGCTGAGTTCGAGAATTCCGGATTTTTCTCGCTGCAGGAGATTTACCAGGGAGTCCGGCCGGATATTCTTGACGCATGGGATCTGGCGATAACGATCGACCGGCGCACGCACCGCACCCGCGTAATCAACCGTGTTGAGCCGGATATTTTCCGGGATGTGCGTGAGACCATTGAGAATGCCGGAAAGAATGAACTGGGGCTATGGGCGGTACAGTTCTCGACAGAAACCCTGCTGGCATTAGCGGAGGAATCATATTTGCTGGGGAAAAAGCTGTATGACGAAAGAATGGTTAAAGACGAGAATCTGGCGATGGCGATCAAGGCTTTCAACGAGGCCGACTGGTATCTTGAGACCATTGAGCCGAAGCCGGATTACTACGCCGATATTGTATCGTCACTGCGCCGCTGCCGCACCGAACTGGAATCCCGTTACGAAGACCATAATTTCCGTGCGCGCCGCGCGATCCAGTTGCGAGACTGGCGTGAAGCGGCACAGGAACTGCGAACAATCATGGCGTTGATCCCTGATCGCGAAGACGACCGCTACCGGGAGGCCAGACGTAACCTGCTGGATGTTGAACGCCGTATTGAACTGGAGCGATAGCAGATGCAAATTTCAAAGGTCAAACAATTGCTGGGCGTGGCGCTGGCTGTGACAGTATTCGCCGGAGCAATGCCGCTGGCGGCGCAAACCGCACCACAAGGCGCCGAGGTCCGGGTTGAGACAACCCCGCCGGGTGCCCAGGTGCTGCTGAATGGCGAAGTTCGCGGCAGCTCACCGGTCACCATATCGGATATCCCGTCCGGAATGCATATTTTCAGTGCGCGCAGAAGCGCGTACATTACCGCACGGCAATCTATCGAACTGCGCCCCGGTGAACGTATCGTAATTAACATGAACCTTGACCCGGTGCTCGGATTACTGCTGGTTGAAAGTGAACCTGCCGGAGCTGAACTGTTTATCAACGATGCCGCCCGCGGAAAGACCCCGCGGCTGGTTACCGACCTGCCGGTCGGAGATTACCGTTTTACATTTAAAGCCGCCGGCTATCAGGACCGCAATGTGGATGTAACCGTAAGGGACCGCACCCCGCAGCGAATTTCCACCACTCTGGTGCCTGATACCGGATCGTTGCGCTTGGCATCTGAACCGACAGGTGCGCGCATCATCCTTAACGGCGCTGATCGCGGCACAACCCCGGCAATCCTTGAACGCATATCGTCAGGAATGAGCACGCTTGAACTGCAATTCGAAGGATACCGCCCTTTCCGTCAAGAGCTGCGCATTACCGCCGGCGAACAGGAAACACTGCGCGCCGTTCTTGAACCGATCCCCGCATCACTCAATGTTGTTACGATTCCGGCCGGGGCACGTATTTATGTCGACAACCAATACCGCGGCGATTCACCGCTGCTGCTGCGTGACATTCCCCCGAAAGAATACCGCATCAGGGCGGAACTTGAGGGATACGACCCCATGGCGCGGACCGTTGCACTGCAAGCCGCCCAGAGCCGGGTCGAAGAATTCCGGTTAACCGTCAACAGCGGGTCATTACAGATTACCACCGAACCGGCCGGAGTGAGCATCTTCGTAGACGGGCGGGAACGCGGCCGCACAAGCGCCCGGGATGATCAGACCGATATGGTTTCCGAGCCGCTTACCATTCCTTTAATTACTCCGGGAGAG
>PXDI01000310.1 GCA_003565095.1 PVC group bacterium
AAAGCATGGGGGTCGGCAGGCTGTGAGTGGGCTCCAGTTGCACGCATCCGGCGCGAGTCATGGGACCCGGATTGCCTTCATCGTCGAGCGCCTGAACGAAATAACAGGCCACGCCTCCGCGTGCCGGAAGGGCGCAGTCCTGCCAGCCCAGCGTGCCGTCCGTGCCCGGCTCACGCATTTCCTGGTGGACCAGCTCAAGGTCGCCCTGGCCGATGCGCCGGTAGATTCTCCATTCGGCGGCCGGCGAATCGGAATCCAAGTTGACTTCCAGGTCGAGACAGAAGATCTCGCCGGTTAGGGGATCGGTGGAGACGTGCAGATTGGGGTCGACCCCGTCGAGGTCCGGTCCGGTTTCGACATCGGCGATAAAGACCATGCGACCGATATTGCCGCCGGTTCCGGTGTCGGGTTTCGCGTTGAGATCCGGGAGGTAAACGTGGTCCTGGGCCGGAGTCAGGCCCGATCCGCCGACTGTCACCAGTATGGTCGGAGGTTGATTCATGTGCCCTTCCCAAAACGTAAAGTTGGCGGAAACCTCATCGTCGTCGCCGAATGCCAGTCGTCCCAGGTTTCTGTCGGGATAATTAGCGCGCATCGGGGCCAAGACCTGGATCTCTGCCCATTCGATGGCGGGGTGGAGCCGTTCGACCGCCACCTGGTACACACGGCTTTCGAAGACTTCCACGTCCGCGGCCACATTGACGATCGATTGCGGGGGTTCGATGGTGATGGCGCGCGAGTTGGGGATCAGGGTGGCCTGAGCGGCTTCCGGTCCTTCGCGCTGCCGCAGCACGCCCCAGGCCGGGGCGCCGTGGCCGGAAAGGTTGCCGCCGCAGGCGCTCATTTCCTCGGCGCGTACGGTGTAGAGGTAGGGCACGGCGTAGTCGCCGGGACCGGCAGGGTAGCGCAGGGCGGGGTTGCCGGAACCGTCGTCCACGTACGTCATGACCCCTTCGCCGTTCGCCTCGATCGGACCGGCGATTCGGAAATCCTCCGTGCGGTAATCCTGCTGGGTGGCGATCTGCATTTCATTCACGCTGGTGAAGCGGTAGACGTAATACAGTTCGGCGGTGTCGCTGCTCGACGGTTCCCAGTGGACCGCGAGATGTTGTTGTCCCTGCGGGTCGCCGTCCTCGTACCGGTATTGGTTTTCAACCCAGACCCTTCCCGGCGGGTTGGGCGGCATCTGAGAACAGACCACCACGTGAGTGCCTTCGGAGGCGTAGCCGTCGCGCCCCAGGATATCCCGGGCGGTGATGAAGTAATAGAAGCCGTCGCCATCCTCGAAGGGGACCCCGTTGTTGAACCGGTCGTTGTCGTCGCCGAAAAAGAAAAACGGTTCCTGTTCTCCCGGCTGGATGGAAAGGTCGAGGGCTTCGCTTTCACTCAGTATCCGGTCGGTCACGACAGGTGAACGGTTGGCCCGAACGACTTCGGTGAAGGTGGGATCCCCGGCATAGTCGGCGAGAGCGTCGGGGTGGGGCGGGCGTTCGTCGTATCCGACATCCCGGGCGTAGTCTTCCGTCATGCGGTAGATGTTGTATCCGAAATGCAATGGCGCCCGCACGCGAAGCGCGTCCGGGGTGGCCCAGCGCAGGCGGACCGAGAGGTGCCCGCGGGGGCCGTCGGGCGGCACTTCGACCGGGTAGCCGGCCGCCGGGAGGCGGACGATGCCGTCGCCGGGGTCGAGCGTGATGCGGCCGATCACCTCCAGGCTTCGGCCGTCCACCGGGTCCCAGTGACGGATTTCATAAGTCACCGGGCCGCTGTCCGTCACGACTTCCGCAAAAGCGCGGCCGAGGCAGAGGTTGAGCACCGGGTGAACGCGGGCCAGCCAGCGAACGGTTTCCCGCTGTTCGGCATCGGCCGCGGCGGCGTTCAGGAGGGCCGCGATCTTATGGGCCAGCGAAACTTCTTCCGGGTCGCCGTCGGAAGGAAGGTCCGCGGTGGCGGCGAGCATTTCTCCGTAGATCTCGTCGATATTCGATTCCAGACGGGCGAGGTCGTCGTTCAATTCGGGCGCCCGGTTGAGCATGGACTGGATGGTGAGGGGATCGCTCAGCCAGGAGACGATGGCGACCCGGTCGAAGGGAGCAGGATCGTCGGCTTCGCCGGCCTTCCGGAAGATGGCCACCGGGCCTTCGTCCAGGGCGCCGTCCAGCGTTTCCTCCCAGGTCAGGTAGGTCCAGGTGTCCCCGCTGGGCGTTTCGTCGTGAACGGTGCCGACGGTCATCACCATCGGTTCATCGATTTCGTCAGCGTTGATCGAGGGGGCGCCGGCGAAGGTCGGGCCGAGAATGGTAAGGGCGGCCAGACAATGGAAAAAAGGCTTGGTCATAGGTGTCATGGTGAAAATCGGTGTTGCTTTTATCGCAGGTCCACGTCCCAACTGCCGTCGATGTAGCTGGCGACGACGTCGCGGCTGATGGTTTTGCCGAAGCGCCCGACGCCGATCTTGCCTTCGACGAAGCCGAGTCCGGTCAGGTTGACGCTGCCGCCGCCCTGTTTGACGCCGATCATGGTCAGTTCCCCGGCGACGCTGACCAGGCAAAGGATGTCGCCCGACAGTCCGGCGAAGAGTTTGCCGCCGTAGGTGGGACCTTCGGCGAAGTAGAACATGCCGGCGCCGACGCCCGCGGACACCC
>PXDI01000218.1 GCA_003565095.1 PVC group bacterium
CGTCCGCCGACCAAGGTCAGCGGACGTGGATTGATACGTGATACGTTAACACGCTTGACGTGTAATGCAAATGTGCTACATTTGTTCTATGAATAACACAGCAACAGTCCATGCCAGAATAGACATGAGAACAAAACGGGCATCCGAGCGCGTTCTTCACAGGATCGGTATGACGCCAACAGACGCTGTTCGTCTGTTATACCGACAGATTGCAATGCGCAAGGAATTTCCGCTCGAACTCAGAGTGCCCAATAAATTGACGGCAAGCACATTGGACAAAAGTGACCGTGACAAGGAGATTGAATCGTTTGATACGCTTGAACAGATGGTCGAGAGCTGGAAAGAATGAAGCTTTCACAGACCGCCCAGTTCAAGAAAGACATCAAGCGGTTAGTCAGGCAGGGCAAGGATCAGGAGAAGCTGCTTGAGCTTGTGCGGGCCCTGCTTGCCGACAATCCGTTGCCGCTTAAAAACCGTGATCATTCTTTGAAAGGCGTTTGGGCGGGCAGGCGTGACTGTCACATCGATCCCGACTGGATACTGATCTACAGAAGAACAAAAGACGAACTGCGGCTTGAGCGAACCGGCAGTCACAGTGATTTGTTTTGATATAAAGTCTCTGTCAGTAGCTATGCCCCAGTCCCTTGGGGTATAGCAGAGGGGTGCCCCAAGGGTCTGGGGCACCCCTACCCGGATATCCGTAATACGTGGTAAAAGATGTAAGCACACGGCGTATTGATGATTTAAGAAAAGTAACGAATAGGTCAGAAGGAGAGTTCATGAAAAAAGAATATGATGTAATTGTTTTTGGGGCGGGCACGGCGGGGGTTGTTGCCGCAATTCAGGCGGCGCGTTTGGGTGCCGCGACTCTATTGGTGGAAAAAAACGCCTGGTGCGGTGGCACGATGACCGTCGGCGGGATAAATGCTCCGTCGCATTTCTTTGCGTGGGGCAAACAGATTATTGCCGGGATCGGCTGGGAGCTGGTATGCCGTACCTGGCGCGAAACCGGCACACCGATACCGGATGGTGATTACACGATTGATAATTCCGGGCCGCGACCGCTGACGATGGATCCATGGATCTTTGCCGCGATCTGTGAGGAGGAGCTGTTGGATGCCGGTACGGAACTGCTTTATCATGCATTGCCGGCAAAGGTTAGCTATGATGCAAATCTTTGGCATGTAACGATATGCACAAAGACGGGCTTGGAGTCGACTACTGCCCGCACGGTGATTGACTGCACCGGGGATGCAAATATTGTAGCGCTCGCGGGTTTTGAGGTGATAAAGGCGCAGATTGTCCAGCCGGCGACACTGGATATGTATTGCTCCGGATATGATTTGGAAGCCTTGGATTTCGCTGCTCTTAAAACCGCAACGGAAACCGCTATCGCTGCGGGCACGCTGAAAATCACCGATATTTCCTGGAATAACAAAGGACCTGAAGCGTTTTTGCGGCGGAACGGCAAAAATGCCAACCATATCGTGAGCAACGGGGCGGAGAACAGTGATGGTCGCACTGCGGTAGATATCGAAGCGCACCGCTCGATATTGCGCATGTACCGCTTTTTCCGTCAACAGCCCGGACTGGAGAACTTCCGTATAGCGCATTGCGCGGCCGAAACCGGGATACGCGAAAGCGGCATTATCAAGGGACAGGCAACCATCACGCATGATGATTATGTAAGCGGGCGTAAGTTTGACGACGCGATTTGTTATGCCTTCTATCCGATTGATGAACATCTCAATGACGGCAAAGGCATTAATTTTCGTCATTTGGAGCTCGAATGCCTGCCCACCATACCGCGCGGGGCGCTGTTGCCGGAAGGCAGTCGCCATCTGATCGCCGCCGGGCGTTGTGTATCTAGTGACCGCTTAGCCAATTCGGCATTGCGGGTGCAATGTCCCTGCATGGCGATGGGACAGGCGGCGGGAGCGCTGGCAGCGCTAAGCGTGGCGGAGGGTATTGACCCGGCCGAGCTGCCGCATGAAAAGCTAACAACCGTCCTGCGCAAACATAATGCCATTGTGCCGAAATGATGCGTTGAAACAGGACATTTATCTTTCAATTTCAAACTCAAATTGTTACATAGAAGCATACTTTCTGGAACGGATTTTATTATAGTTTGAATACGGGAAAATATGACCCTTCAAGACCTACAAGCGTTAATTGCAATCGGAGAAGGACAGCTCCTCGAATTCAAGCGAGCCGGCATTTCCCATATTGGACGGGAGATCTGCGCCTTTGCCAATTCCTTGGGTGGGCGTATCCTACTGGGCGTTTCCGATAACGGCGAGATCGTGCGAACAGAAATATCCAATCAACTGCGTTCGGAAATCCAGTCTATTGCCCGGAACCTGGAGCCGCCGCTAATGGTTAACCTTGAGGAAGTCGATGGCGTGCTCGTGATCGATGTTCCGGCCAGCCGATTCAAACCACACAGCGCAGCCGGAAAGTTCTACCTCCGCGAGGGTGCCACGTGCCAGCAGATGAACCGGGACGAGATACGCGAATTCTTTTATCAGGAGGGTCTCGTCTACTTCGATGAGAAGATCAATGAACGCTTTGCATGGCCCGATGACCTTGATCAGACCGCCTACGAAAACCTGCTCAAGGTTTGCCGCATCACGCCCACGCTC
>PXDI01000195.1 GCA_003565095.1 PVC group bacterium
GCGCACTTTAATCAGAACAACACGCGCCTTGGGTGCGGTCTGCAGCATTTTCTCCACCGCACTGTTCCCGCCAATCTCCTCTGCCTGCTGACGCAGAATATGCCCCGCCGGATAGATCATCACATTTTCACCCGCCGCCAGCAGCCGAGCGCATTCATCCAATGCGCCAGCTACTCCATCAACCGCCGCCCGCCCGCGTTTTACCGCCGAAGGAACACGGATCACCTCAAACATTGTTGCAATCCGATTTATGACCGGGCGTTCCATCTGATCCTCGTCCGCCAGCGCACGATAACGTAACCGCGGATAAATCCTGCTCATCTGAATCACCGGATCAATCAATGCCGGATGCGTCGGCAGCAGCAACACTCCCGTAGTACCTTTCGCACATACTTCTTCCAGACCTTCAACCTTCACCCTGTAACGCAACCAGAGTATCAGTCTGGCAATTCCGCAAATCAGATTTCGCATCATTTCCCCCTTGCTTGTACTAGCGTTCTGCCTATTGAGACAGTGCTTGCATCAGTCTTGATTTCAGCCAGAAAGCATACCCCAGTGTTACAACACCGAGTACCGCCATGGAAGTGGTTGGCTGGAATAATATATTCAACAGATACAGGAACAGCGCACCAACGCTCATTCCCGCGAACACGGCAAAGTTGGCTGCCGCGATGACCCTGCCCTTATGATCCGGTGCCGGCCGCAACTGAATAAAGCTCTCCAAGGGAACCAGATCGGTGCCACCGGCAACCCCCGTTACCGCAATTAACAATACCACAACCCATACCAGCATGCGGCCGTTCAGCAATAAAGGCGCAATACCGATTAACAGCAGCAAGAAAGCCATCACCAGATAGGTTGGAATAAACACCCGAAAAAAACGCTCGCCGCGGGCAATAAAATTACTCACAATTCCGCCGCAAGCAACTCCGATCAGAAAGATGATTTTAGTGCCGGCCGTGGTGGACGCCGACATTTCAAACTGGTTCAACCCCATATTCACCATCAGCAGCGTCATTACCGCCGCCAGCGACCAGATATAAACATTCCCGCATACACATACCGTCAGCAGCCGGTCATGCCTGATCAATAAAACTTCACGGATCGACTCAAGCGGCCCCAACCACGGGAAGCGGGCTTCCGAACGATGCGGCTTGATCCGCGGCGCCGCAAGCGCTACACAGAATCCGATTACAGCCGCCACCAGCACAAACACGCCTACCAACACAACCCCCAGTGGAATCCCGCCAAAAGAAGGGCGTGTCAAATCCATCAGATATCCCGCCAGTGCCATTCCCAGGAAGATTGCCGAGGTAGAGAGAATCCTCACCACAGTATTCGCTGTCTGAACATACTCCGCCGGGTACAACTCAGGGATTGACCCGTTCATGGCAGGACTGAATACCGCCGACTGCGCCCCCATCAGCCCGATCATCGTCAAGACCAGCGGCCAACTGCCGTACCAGATGCCGAATGCACCGATAATCATTGCCAGCAATTCAACCGCTTTTGCCGCAATAATAACATGTCCCTTGGCAAAATGATCCGACCAATAACCCCCGGGAGCGGCCGCCAGCATATAACATAAGGTGAATACCGCTGCCGCCAAGGCCTGAATACCCAGGTTATTCTCGGCGACGGCAATAAACAGCGCGGCCTCCTTATAGAAATTGTCATTAAACAATCCCATAAAATAGCTGATGGCAATCGCCGCAAAACACCGCCGCGCCGCCCTTACCAACACCGCCGTTCTTTCGTCCATCCCCGCTCCCGAAAATTGTAAGTTTATAGAAAACAACTGGAGGTTATCACGCATAACCATCCCCGGCAAGAAATCATCGGGAGAGACATTCCCCCTTTGTAGGGGTAGGTCAGCGTGCCTCGGCGCAGACGGAAGGTCAGTGGATCTATAGTAATTCTCAAAAGTTTTGTATTGATTACGCTCGCTGACCTTGGTCGGCGAGCAAGATAATTCTTGAAAACGACATTGAAAAAAAAGATATGAGCCCTCTGGGAGCAAGAACTTTGGTAAACACTATATCTTGCTCCATGAGGACTCAATTTGTCTTTTGAAAATTTTTCCTTATTTGAATTTTTACGTCCGCCGACCAAGGTCAGCGGACGTGGTTATGTCTCTTCTATCACGACAAAACTTTTGATAACCGATCTGGAATTCAATCATTTTCCTTCAATAGGAACCCAAACGGAAACCGAGCGGCCTTTACAACTGAACTCCCCCCACCCTTCGCCATCAGTGGTTACGGTATGATCTATATGTTCCGTAACATCGCGATACTCAACTTCCGGATAGCCCGTATTCATTGATTTTGAACTATCCGCGTCATTGCTAAGCAAAACCGCAATCCCGCAAGGATGATCCGTATTACCGGTTCGAGTCCATCCAATGCAATTCGGATGATCGAAATAGTCATTATCATCCCCGAAAGCACAATTACTGCGCACTTTCAAGAAATGATCAATCAGCCATTTATGGCTTGGCATCTGAATCTCGTACTCGTTTCCGTCCTTACCGACACCCTTGTATTCGGCACCATAGTAATCGGCGGCAAAAACACAGGGATAACCGCCCCGGCGCAATAAAATCAGCGCATACGCCAGCGGGGCAAACCACGCCTCCA
>PXDI01000023.1 GCA_003565095.1 PVC group bacterium
AATCTATTATTAGCCAGATAGAAGACAATAAAATGCCTCTTTCATCGTACACCTTGACACACAGAGAGGCAAAATTATCAGAAAAAGAAAAGGTAATAATAATGGAATATATATCATCCTTAAAGGAAAAATTATGACGAAGGACTAAAAAGCACGTGCCCCAACAACGGCTATAGGCAAGCGGGCGGACATTGGTAAAATGAACATTTGTACACATAACAAACTTTGGTCTCGGCAGACAGGAATGGAACTCCGAAAGCCCGCCTGCCCATAGCCAAAACGTTAGCCGATATTGTAAAACACGATACTGAACCAAATGAAGTAAAAATAAGAAAGTTTAAATATGTTTGAACAATTGACACTAGTATCCGCTCTTTTAGGCGGCTTTGCATTTACATTTCTTGCGACAATGCTAGCCGAAAATGACGACAAGAAATTAATTTCTCTGATGATTATAATTTCCGCATTAACTGCAACTATGTTTTTCTTATGCACTTTAGGTTGGTCCCTTTTTGGAAAAGCATCAATCGAAGATTTATCAGAATTGAACCTAAGTAAGCATAAGTTCTTATTCTTACTGTTTGTTTTCGGGATTCTACTATTCAATGTTTTGCTAGCAATGTCGGGATGGACACGCTCTAAAAAAGTAGGAATCATAACTACTTCAATTGGGGTATTCGCTTTTATATCGTTGATGTTTCTGTTTAAGGGCAGCATCAGTTAATGGAATACTAGTCTAATTGCAAATCGAACTCATTAACTATGACAGAAATTAAGAAGCATATAAATATTTTATTAGCAATGACGTTGATTAACATATTTGTGCTTTTGAATTTTATATCAGAAGGTAAGTTGAAACACGGAATAGGATATTTTGTATTTTTCTATGTTGCAGTCATTGCTATTCATTTTTTAACAAATAGATTTCCGCCAAAAAAAAATGTTGAAGTAAAAGAGCCCAAAAAGGAATTGCTATTGGTTGTACTTTTTTCCCTATTGGGCGGTCTATTTTTAACACTGAATTTTTATCTCAACTCAACTAACGAACAAATTGGCTTTTTAATAAGACTTCCGATTTTACTGGGGGTGCTCGTTTTCGCTTTTCCTGTCGGAATTGCAATATATTTACTATCTAAGAAGTACAAAATAGCACAACTCGGCTTAAAATTCAAGCCAATATTATATCTGTTATTAGGAGTTTTTGTTTGGGGCTTGACAGGGCTTTTTGCCTATGTATTCAACAAAAGTGGAATTATTTTGGTAGAAGGGTATGAAGAATTGGGTGGCCTAACGGGGTTGTTTTTACAAGGGGTGATAGGTGCAGGTTTAGTTGAAGAATTTAGTCGATTTATTATGCAGTCTCGTTTTGAAAAGGTATTTAAACTTTTTGGGTTCAATATTCTGTTTGCTACAGCAATATGGGCATTTATACATTTTCCAGTAACCTATTTTAAAGGCACGGACTTTTCTGATACACTCGTTTACTGTATTCAAATAATACCAATTGGTTTTATTTGGGGTTATCTGACACATAGAACAAAATCTATTGTGCCTTCAACAATTGCACACGGACTAAATTTATGGGGATTTCAAAATGGATAAACTTAAAAAACAACAATCGGCTAACAGCACCTATAAGAAATTGGCGGTTCAGTGGTTAAATGAAGCTTTGTGCTTCGTATCAAGTTCAGTGGTGGCAGACAGTTTTGTGCTTCGAAATCGCCAACTTCTTATAGCTGCAAAACGTTAGGCAATATTAGAGAGCAACATTGAGAGCAAAGAACATATTCATTGGAATTTTAACAATTTTTTGTCTTACAAGATGTCAATCAAACGGAACTAAAATAAAAATGGAACAAGAAGAAAAACAAATTATAGAATTATGTAAACAGTTTGCAGAAAAAGCAGACGAATTAGAAACGAAAGCATTTAATGATAAAGTATATCAAGAAAATGAATTCAATAAGGATTTCAACAAATTGTTTAATGAATATTGTTATGGAAAACAGAACCGTACAATTTCTGGATTGAATTTTGGTCAACCACCTCGTTATTCTACTTTGAAAGAATCAAACAATCATAAAATTGAACAACTAACTAAAACTCGTTATCAAGTATCATTTGATGTTAAACCGAAATGGAAATCTATTAGATTTATTTTAGATAAGCGAAATGGAAATTGGAAATTAATTCGATTTGAGACTTATGTTGGAATATCTAGACATTCTAAAAATATCGGAGAGGAATTATGGAGGAAACATAAACTGTAAGGTTGATGAAATGGATTTTTCTCTCTTTGGGTTTTCTATTATTGATTGGCTTGTTATTATGGTATGTTTTTGATTTAAAGAAAGTACTCAAAAAGGAACAAAATGATTTTAATAATGGGAATGACATAAAATAACATTGCCTAACAATGTATATAAAAAATAGGCGATACAGTAGTAAAATCAATGGTTCTGGCTCGTATAATACTTTTTGCTTAACCGAAAGTTTCGTGCTTCGAAATCGCCTACTTTTCATATACTAACCGTTATGTGCCATATTGAAATCTGAAACTCATATTGAAAATTAAGTTGAATAGAATATCTCGTAAAATCAAAATGTAACGATGACTGAAAAGCGAGACGTTGAATGGA
>PXDI01000211.1 GCA_003565095.1 PVC group bacterium
TGATCGGCATAAAAGAAAATGATGGTGCTGTCTTTAAGGTTATCTTCTTCCAAACGAGTCAGCAGTTGTCCAATACGATTGTCTGTGAGCTTTATTGAATTATAAACCCTTGCAAACTGTTTCCGCATTTCAGGGCTGTCGAGGTAAAAGGGCGGGATTTCATATTCATTATCGCCAATTCGCTCTTCCAAAGAAAGGTGTTCGAGTACTTTTTTCAGATACCAGTCGTAAGTTTGTGTCATGGTGCGAGACTGGTGAGACTCCATATAATTGAAAACCGCAAAAAATGGCTGACCCGGTTTGCGATCCCACCATCCGGCGTCATTGGAACTTTCGGTCCAGGCTTCGGTGATGAATTCTTTTTCTCCGGCAACGTTGTAATCGGTCTTAACGTTGTTGGCAGTATAGTAACCTTCTTTTTGCAGATAAAAAGGAAACCCTTTAATAAAATCAGGAATGGAATACTTGCTTCTGTGATTGCCGGTTCCTGTCTTGTATGTTTTTATACCGGTAATAATGGCCGTACGGCTTGCAGAGCATACCGACCCAGTTGCGAAAGCGTTGGTAAATCTTACCCCTTCCTTTGCCAGCCTGTCAATATTGGGAGTATCAGCATCTTTATCACCATAACAACCGATAAACTGGGGAGAAGTATCTTCGATGGTAACCCAAAGGATATTTGGCTTCGGCTGCTCATTTTGATCATCACCCTGAACAACATGGGAAAGAAAAAGAGGTGCATTTGCAAGTGCAAATATCAAGGTTTTATTCATATTGTTGATTTATTAAAGTTTATCACTTAAGAAACAGCGGTTGATCTTCAACCTTCCCTATAAACTCCAGGGTTTTATCCATTATTAAATTTGTCAGGTAATAATCGTCTGATGGAGCCTCAAGAGGTACAGGTGTATATGGCGGATAATAGCTGCCGGGATTGCCGGATTCCCAGCCTCCAATATTAATATCAAAACCATGTTTTGTTGGATCATCGCTCACATGCCATTTACTGGCATGGCAGGTTGCATAAAAAAATGGATCAATTTCCAATCTACTTCGCGGATTATTGCCGATGGCTTTCCTCCCTGGTTGCCAAAATGTGGGTAATGCCAGATTAAAAATTTCCCTTCTAGGTTAATCCCGATTTAGATGAACTTAAACTTTTAAAAAAGTTTTTAGAAAATCTTAATTGCTGTCAGAGACAGAAATAATTAATGAATTATTTGGGCTAAATATTCTATTCGTTATAACTTAAAATCTCCAAATGGCTGCTATTGAGTCGAGACAGGCTCAACCCTAATATTGTCAAACAAATTCCGATCGTAGGTACTTGCAATAAAAGCCATTCCTTTTAAACCGAATGGATCGGAAATATTTGCCAATTTTACTCCATCAATAAAACCGGTAACTTGATCTCCGTTCATTTCCAGTCGCAAATGGTGCCATTCAGCTGGCTTAAAATTCTCGATTTGCCCCGAGGCAAGCGTCGTGTATTGCCAGTTTAGTTGCCAGCGTCCATCGCTTGTAAGAATCCAGCGAAATCCCAGCTTATTGCGATCATCGTAGCGTCCACCAATCTCTACATCGCCGCCTGTCAAAAGCACATCTGCTTCAATGGCATAATCATGCCAATTAGAATCACCAAAAAGCGAATGCGGTTTCAATACCCATCTGGGCCCCCATAAAATTCCCTGCTCTGGAACTATTTGCGCCAGACATATTCCTCCTTTTGGTGATCGGGCAGTCTCGAAAGTACCTTTCTGATCAGCGAAATAGCGTGGTGTTTCTCCGTAAGAGTAACTTTCAAAATTCTCTACATATGGAAATGGAAATGGCTTTCTTTCTGGTGGAGTTCCATGAGAACCTTTTTTTTGTCCAGTGCTACTGGTTAATGTATAAATTGCATCCGGTTCCAAATCAATTTCTACAGAACCATTTTCCAATTGTAGCGCTTCTTGTTCAATGAATTGGTCTTCTGCGTTGGATTTCCAAACATAAACGGTTCCTGTTTTTAAGCCTGCTCCAACATTGAGTTTTACTTTCTGCTTTTCACCGGTAATCATGATAACTGACCAATCTCCGTTTTTTGGATTCCGCAAAGCAACATGACTACCACGCCAGGTATGCGAATCGAATTGTCCACAGGCTTTGTTCATGTATTTCCATCCTGGCTCAGCAAACTGAGTGGTATGGGCCAGCGCCCAAACTGCAGGCCATACGGTATAATTGCCGTCCCACGGAGAATCTGCTTGCATGGCTCCGGTTTCGGACCAGAGAAGCTGGTCGTATTTACCATCAACAGGGCACCAAATCAGAAATTTAGTAGTCCGACTTACAGTATAAAGTTTGTTTATTAACCGTGCAAGGTAAAGTGCTCCTGTACCACCCCATTCTTTTCCTGACTGGCTCCATTCTTCACTTGCCCATAAGGGCTTGCCTGAATCTTTAGCTTGTTTAGTAGCATGACGTACGAAGCCTTGGTGATCACTCTTCTGGTCAATATCCCAGGGTCTGCGACCATCCAAATAATGGTAACCAACGGCCTCAACTAAGCTATCATATACAGGATTTTTTTCAAACTCATCAAAAATCTCCCAGAATTCGCTGTCATCATCGGGTGCCTGAAGCTTGACTTTTGAAA
>PXDI01000190.1 GCA_003565095.1 PVC group bacterium
ATTTTGCGGAACGACTGGAGCTGCTTGAGCGGATTGAACGGATGGTACGCGAGCGCAATGAGCCGGAGACCTTGGCAGATCTCGATATTATTCATGAAGTGCTGACAAATCAGGCCGAACAGTCGGAAAACTATCGCGAGCTTGTGCGGCGGTTGCGTAACCTGCTGGGCCCCCTGCCGAATGACGAGCCGCGCGTACTGCCGCGTTTCCGTTATGGCCAGGCCCGCTGGGACCGCGCCCTGATTAAGCAGTATGAGCTGCTGTTTGTGGAAGAATGGGACTATACAGATCCATCCGGTATGGGCCGTCCGGTACACTGGCCGCGCCGCGAGCTGTTTGAAAACACTGCGCTTTATGAGTTGTTCGACATCATTGAAAACGAGCTTGAGGCGATGCTGCGACCCAAAATGACTTTCTATGCACGCTTTCTCACAGACGTTTCCTTTGATGCGCACTTCTTTGGCGGGATTGGTCCTGAAGCGCTTGGTACGTTTTATCTGACATTCGGCGCGATGCTCTTTGCCGTCCCGCTGGGAATAATTGCCGCGATCTACTTTGCGGAATATGCCAAGCCGGGGCGGATTGTCAGCCTGCTGAGATCATGCGTGAGTACATTGGCGGGTGTTCCCAGCATAGTTTTCGGTTTGTTCGGTCTGGCATTCTTCATAAACGCGATCAGGGTGTCGCCATCAAAGAGCGTACTGGCCGGATCGTTGACTTTGGGGTTGCTGGTGCTGCCGACGGTTATTCGCGCGGCGGAAGAGGCCATTCTGGCGGTGCCGCGTGCTTACAAGGAGGCTGCTATGGGGCTGGGGGCCGGGCGTTGGCGGACGGTATTGACGGTGATTCTGCCGGCGGCATTGCCGGGCATTCTGACCGGCGTGGTTATCAGTATGGGGCGCGCCGCCGGTGAAACCGCGCCGATTATTTTTACCGCCGCGGTCAGCGTTGGGCAGGGGTTGAATCCTTTCGAGGTTTTCACCAATCCCACCCCGGCTCTCTCATGGAATATCTATAACCTGGCAACAGAGCATGAGGCGGTGGATGAAATCCGCCATGTGCAATACGGCATGGTTACCACTCTGGTTGGCATCGTCTTGTTACTGAATGTTTCGGCAATCTGGCTGCGCGCCAGAATATCAAAAAAATTGCGGGGCTGACGGTTGTAAACAATTGAATAAACGGAGCAACGGGAAAGGATTATGAATACTTTGACATCGAATGAAACAACCGGACAGCGCAAGCGGGCCGTATCGGTCAGTGAGCGGCGTGAACCGGTGAAGCCTGACGGAGAGCGGAAATATCATTTGAAGGCCGAAAAATTCTCTGTTTTCTACGGTGCATTTGAAGCGGTCCGCAAGGTGAGCTGCCGTTTCCCTGAGCACGAGGTAACCGCATTGATCGGTCCGAGCGGCTGCGGTAAAAGTACGCTGCTGCGGGCCATAAACCGTATGAATGATCTGATCCCGTCCTGTCATGTCAATGGGTTGCTGCAATTTGACGAACAGGACGTTTACGGATCAAAGCTGGATGTGACGGTGTTGCGGAGGCGGATCGGGATGGTGTTTCAAAAGCCCAACCCTTTTCCTAAATCAATATACGACAATGTTGCGTATGGGCCGCGGCTGCATGGAACGCGCAACCGCATTGAGCTCGACGAGCTGGTGGAGACCAGCCTGCGCAAGGCGGCGTTGTGGGACGAGGTAAAAGACCGCCTGGAAGCCAATGCCCTTGGACTCTCCGGGGGGCAGCAGCAACGCCTGTGTCTGGCACGTGCGCTGGCGGTTGATCCGGAAATTCTGCTGATGGATGAACCGACCTCCGCGCTTGACCCCAAGGCCACAACCGCGATTGAAGATTTGATTGGCACTTTGCGCGGCAGTTACACTATTATTATTGTTACGCACAATATGCAGCAGGCGGCGCGGGTTTCTGATTTAACCGCTTTTCTATATGAAGGGGTGCTGGTGGAGTTCGGGGCAACTACCCAGTTATTTACGAATCCTGAACAGAAACAAACGGAAGATTATATCACAGGACGGTTCGGGTGACGGAATGCGGGATGCAATTTAGTTTAGCATACGGATATTGAGAAAAAGAGGAACATATGTCATTACATCTTGAACGGGAAATGAACAAGCTGCAGAACGCGATGTTGCTGTTGTGTGGTACGGTTGAGAAAAGCGTTGCGCAGGCTTTGCGGGCGCTGGAGCAGCAGGATGAAACGATCGCCCGCCAGGTAATTGCGGAAGATAATGTGATCGACCAGATGGAAGTGCGGATTGAAGAAGAGGGATTGAAGATTCTGGCCCTGCATCAACCGGTGGCGATTGACTTGCGGAGGATCATTGCCATAATGAAAATTAATAACGACCTGGAACGAATCGGTGACTATGCTGTCAGCATAGCCAAACGACAGCTTGAATTAAGTGGACACCCCGGTTATCCGGCGGAGTTCCGTTTTGACACGATGGTCCAGCGGGTTAACCAGCAGTTGCATCGCAGTGTGGATGCCTTGGTGAAGCTTGACAAGGAACTGGCCTGGCAGGTGATAGAGGAGGATAAGGAGATCGATCGCATAAACCGCGAGATCGTCCAGCGAGCGGAATCCGCGATAGCGGCGGATGCCACACAGG
>PXDI01000325.1 GCA_003565095.1 PVC group bacterium
TACCCGCCCCATCGCGACGACGGAAGTCGCCCAGTCGATGACAAGGGGGAAGCCCACCGCTTCGACCGTGGGGAAGCCCCAGCTGTGCGGGTTGGTGCCGAGGGTCGGGTGCTTGCCCATGAATGGCACCATCTCGGCGAGGGCCGCTGTGCAGTTGGTGTAGGCGATGTAACCGCGCTTGGCGGCCTCCATGACGTAGCCGCCGCCCCATAAGTAGTGAAAGGCGTTGTCCACGCTGACCATGCCGACGCCGTATTCATCAGCCAACGACATGCACCGCTCCATCGCCTCGTAGGCGACGGCCTGGCCGAGCTTGCGGTTGGCGTTCCACACCTCGGAGGCTGCGAAGCGTGAGGGCAGCCGCTCAATGGACGCGCCCGGCACGCAGCCCTGCGACCCGCTCCCGAAGAGGTGGTCCAGGTGCAGCGCCTTGAGCGCGTTGTGGGTGCGGATACCGTGGCGCGAGGCATGCGCGGAAAAGCGCGCCGCCATGGCGGATTCGGTCTCGTCGTAGCCACGGTGGCTGTAGGCGGCGTGGACGAGGGCGTTGTGCTGGTCTTCCGGCACGATGTGGAACGTTTCGCTGTGGCTCATGAGGTTATCGCGGACTTCGGGGGAATGTGTGTTCGGGCCGACGGGCGGATCACTCCGGCTTGGGGACGGGCACTTTGTTCACTTGGGCGATGGGCGCCTCACCGTTGACGACACGGACGAGGTTGGTGACAGCCGCGCTCGCCTGCCGCACCACGCTCTCGTAAGTGCGCGAACAGATGTGTGGGGTGACGAGGCAGTTCTCCGCCTTGAGCAGCGGGTGGTCGGGCGGCGGCGGCTCTTCGTCGAGCACGTCCGTGCCGTAGCCGCCCACTTTGCCCGTCTTGAGGGCCTGGGCGATGGCATCGGTTTCCACCAGCTCGCCGCGGGCGCAGTTGATGAGGATCACCCCGTCCTTCATCTTCGCAAGACTATCGGGGTTGATCATGCCGCGTGTTTCTTCGGAGAGATTGGTGTGTAGCGAGATGATGTCGGAGGTGGAGAGGATTGCTTCGATCGAGTCGCAGCGCGTGACCTCGTGCTCCCGCGCGAAGGCCTCGTCCCAATAAATGTCGTAGGCCTGCACCGCGAGACCGAAGGCGCGCGCGCGCACCGCCACTTCCTTGCCGATACGGCCTAATCCGACGATGCCGATCTTCTGCCCCATGATCTCGTGGCCGATGAGCCGCTTCCACTGGCCCGCGCGGGTGATGTCTACCTCTTTTACGAGGTTCTTCACCAGCGCGAGAAGCAGGGCGAAGACGTGCTCAGCTACCGTCGTGTGGTTCACCCCCGGCGTGTAGCACACCGGGATGCCGAGGTCGGTCGCTGCCTGGACATCGATCTTGTCGACGCCGATCCCGTATTTGCTCAGCACCTTCAGCCGCGGCAATGCTTTGTCGAGAACCTTGCGTGTGATGGCGTCGTCGCCGCAGATGAAGCCGTCGATGTCACCAACGAGCTTCAGCATTTCCTCTTCCGGTAGCGGGCCGCGCGCGGTGACGAGTTCCCAGCCCGTTTCCGCGAGCAACTTATGGTGCGCGCCGGGTGTGTCCTGGAATGAGGTGGTCGTGAGTAAAATGCGTTTCATCGTCGGGTGAATCGGATTGCGAAATCGAACATTGGATAATTATCCTAACACGTGTTGGGAAAACCTGAGTCAAAGGCGAGTTTTTTTTACGCAATCGGCACGGCGGAGGACCGAGCGGGGGCGGGACCGGTGGATTCCCGCACGCGCAGCGAGGGCCGGATGAACTGACGCTCGGCGGAAGGCTCCCGCTCGCGCACCGACTGCACCAGCATGGAGACCGCGTTGGCCATCATCAGCTCGGTCTGTTGGTCGATGGTCGTGAGTGCGGGCCGCGTCCATGCCGTCACCTCAAGATTGTCGAAGCCAATGATGGAGCAGTCGCCCGGGATCCCCAGGTCCGCCTCTTGGATGACTTTGCACGCGCCGAGGGCGATACGGTCGTTGAGGCAAATGAGGGCTGTGGGACGCCGCGCGAGGGCGAGGTATTCGCGCCCGAGCTGGTAGCCGTAGTTGTAATCCTGCAGGTCGTAGCCCGGGAGGCTCAGCGATTGAAAACTCTCGCGGAATCCGAGCCCAAGCCGGCGCGCCGCCTTGCGCAGCCCCTGCATGCGGCGGCTGCCGTAGATGGGGTCACTCTCCATCCCGAGGATCGCGAAACTGCGGTGTCCCAGCTCCGTGAGGTGCCGCAATTTCAGCTCCATGGCATGCTCCCGGTCGAGATTGACCTGCGGCAGCGGAAGGTTGTGCGCCGGATCGATCGCCACTGCCGCGGCACTGTCGCTCAATTGCGCCACAAGCGGGTCAGCCGCGGCGAGCGTGGAATTCGCGAGCACGATGCCGTCGACCCGCATAGCCAGAAAGTGGCGGATGACCTCCTCCTCCAGCACCGGGTCGCCCGCTGTCAGCTCAATGATGGCGCGGTAGTTTTGCTGCCGCAGTTGGTTCTGCAGCGTGGCCATCTTGCGCGCCAGGGCAGGCGTTTCAATCTCCTGGAAACAGACCCCGATGAGCCGGGTCTGCGACCCGCGCAGGCCGCGCGCCATCGCATTCGGCTGGAAGCCGAGCCGGTCCA
>PXDI01000044.1 GCA_003565095.1 PVC group bacterium
AACCCGACGCCTCCGGCCGGCAGCGCCCCACCCCGATCACGGGCTCCGAATTCGATCTGGAACTGGACACACTGATCGTGGCCATCAGTGAAGAACCGGATGCCGAGGGACTGGAAGATATTGAGCGCACTAACTGGGGCACATTGAAGGCCCATCCGGAATCCTATGCCACCAGTCGTCAGGGGGTGTTTGCCGGCGGCGATGTGGCAACCGGACCGGCAACGGTGATCGGTGCGGTCGGTGCAGGAAGACACGCCGCCACCATGATCGACCGTTATGTGCGCGGCATGGCGCTGCGCATTCTGCCGCGACCAGTACTGCCGGCGGTATATATAACTCCGCCGGAAGACAGCTTCAGTGAAGATGAGCTGACTCCGCGCCGGATCAATGCGCCGGAGCGCCCGGTAGCGGAACGCATCCGCGGATTCGCAGAAGTTGAGCAGTGCATCAACGCCCACGACGCGGTACGAGAGGCCAGACGGTGCCTGCGTTGCGATCTGGAGTTTACCGAACCGGCCTGACCGGCGCAAATAGAAGGAATTACGACCCTATGAGTAATCTTATAAAAAACGAGGCAGCAAAGCATGAAGGAGCGGTCATGATTACGTTGGAGGTTGATGGCAAAATAGTTGAGGCAAAGAAGGACGACACTATTCTGAGCGCGCTGAAACGTGCCGGAATTCATGTACCGACGCTCTGTCACATGGAAGGACTCCCTCCCAGCGGCGCGTGCCGCCTGTGTGTTGTGGAGATTGACGGTGCGCCGGGACTTACTCCGTCGTGCTCATTCCCCGTGGCTGAAGGAATGAAGATCAACACCCGCTCACCGCGGGTGATTCAGGCCCGCAAAACAATCGTCGAACTGCTGCTGGCCAACCATCCGGACGACTGCCTTTACTGCGCACGCAATAACCACTGTGAGCTGCAAAGCCTGGCACATAATCTCGGTGTCCGGCAGCGGCGGCTGCAGGGCAGTAAGGCACAGCATGACATGGATGTCGGCAGCCCGTCGATTATCCGCGATCCCGACAAATGCATTCTCTGCGGACGCTGCGTACGGGTCTGTGAAGAAGTGCAGGGGGTGGCTGCCATTGATTTTGCCGAACGCGGTGCCGCCACATTTATCAGTACGGCATTCAATACCGGCCTGAATCTTTCAAGCTGCATCAATTGCGGACAATGCGTCGTGGTCTGCCCGACCGGTGCGCTGACCGAAAACTCATCGGTTGAAGAGGTGGCCGCCGCACTGACCGACCCCGACTGTTTTGTTGTGGCGCAGCATGCACCCGCGGTATCGGTAACGCTGGCCGAAGAATTCGACATAAAGACCGGCACCGACGTTGACGGCGCAATGGTTGCCGCACTGCGCCGGATCGGCTTTGACCGGGTTTTTGACACATCATTCACAGCCGACCTGACCATCATGGAGGAAGGTTCGGAACTGGTGCACCGCATCAAAAACGGCGGTGCACTCCCGATGCTGACCAGTTGCAGCCCCGGCTGGATTAAGTTCGTCGAAGAATTCTACCCGGAATTCATGCCGAACCTGTCCACTTGCAAGAGTCCGCAGCAGATGATGGGCGCGATTATCAAGTCGTTTTTCGCGCAGCGCGAAGCACTCAATCCAGCACGGATTGTCTCGGTTTCCATCATGCCCTGCACCGCCAAGAAGTTCGAGTGCAGCCGGCCGGAAATGACACAGAACCATGTGCCGGATGTCGATTACGTGCTGACCACGCGCGAGCTGGGCGAACTGCTGCGGCGTTACGGCATTGACCTGGCCGCAATGGAGCCGGAAACAGCGGATACCCCCTTCGGAGAACGTTCAACCGCCGGAAAGATTTTCGGAGCCTCCGGCGGTGTCATGGAGGCGGCAGTGCGCAGCGCGCATTTTCTGCTGACCGGTCGGGAAATACCCGAGCTCAAAATCCAGCCGCTGCGCGGCATGCAGGGCTGCAAGGAACTACGGGTCAATATTGACGGGATCGAACTGGGTGCGGCGGTTGTCAGCGGGCTCGGCAATGCGCGGAAACTGCTTGACGAGATTCGCAACGGGCGTGATGATCTGCATTTTATTGAAGTCATGACCTGCCCCGGCGGCTGTATTAATGGAGGCGGTCAGCCGCTGAATGCCGATATTGAGGCGGTCAAGAAGCGCATGAAGGCGCTATATGCGATCGACAGCAAGGAGCAGTTGCGGGTGAGTCACCAGAACAAGTGGGTACAAAAACTCTATGATGAATTTCTCGGCGAGCCGCTGGGAGAAACAAGTCACCGGCTGCTGCACACACATTATGCCAAGCGGGATGTTTTACTGTAGAAAACGAAAAAAAGGAACAGACATGAGCGACAAGAAGACTATCCTGATTGTGGATGATGATCAGGATATCATTGATCAGATTTCGATCATTCTCAAAAAACAGGGGTTCGAAGTTATTACCGCGGACGGAGAAAAAGAGGGCGAAGAGGCGCTGTTGAAAGGCGGTTTTGATCTGGCGGTTCTTGACCTGATGATGGACAACATTGATTCAGGCTTCACGCTGAGCCACCAGGCGAAGAAACTGTATCCGGAACTGCCGGTTATTCTGCTGACCGCGGTGCGGTCAGCCACCGGCCTCTCTTTTGACCCGTCATCACCGGAAGCTGCAAGCTGGATCAAGGCTGACAAGATTCTTGCAAAACCGGTGCGGTCGGAACAGTTGATTGCTGTGGTCAACCGGATGCTGGGAATTGCACCGGCTCACGCGCATTGATGGTTTACGCCGGAATATATGCAGCCGGATGAATCCGGCCGGCAGCAGCAGGCTTCCGGCTGATTACGGAACAACGGCGACGTACCAGTTGACCACGCGAAGTATCCGGCGAGGTGCTGTATTATGGAGCGCGACAACATGGAATCTTCGAATGTTTTTCAGACTATTCAAACTGTACCGGAACGGTGCCGGGTATGTTACACCTGTGTCCGCGAGTGCCCGGCTAAAGCTATCCGTATTATAGATGGGCAGGCACGGGTCATCCATGAACGCTGCATTGGGTGCGGCAACTGCGTGCGGGTCTGTTCGCAACGTGCCAAGATAATCAAAGACACCATTCCCAATGTCCGGCGGATGCTGAAAGGCAAGGCTCCGGTGGCGGCAATGCTGGCACCCAGTTTCCCGGCCGAGTTTGCAAAAGTCGAAAGCGGGCGGCTCGTTGCCATGGTCAAGGCACTCGGCTTCGCACGTGTCAACGAGGTATCATTCGGCGCCGACCTGGTTGCCGCGGAATATCGTAAATTGGTCGAAACCACCGGAAAGTCCTACATTGCCACCAGTTGCCCGGCAGTAATTTTCTACGTTGAAAAATATTTTCCTGAGCTGGTTGACGAGTTGGCCCCGATTGTTTCCCCGATGGTTGCCACCGCCCGCTGCCTGCGCCACCTTTACGGCCCTGATCTACGGGTGGTTTTCATCGGCCCCTGTACCGCAAAGAAAACTGAATCAGCCGACGAACAGCTCGAGGGGGAGGTCGATGAGGCACTCACGTTTGTTGAATTACGAACCATGTTCGAGGAGGCCGGCCTCAGCCCGGAAGCAGTCAAGCCGGTTGAATTTGACGAACCGCGCGGCGGTCTTGGCGGTCTTTTTCCGCTTAGCGGCGGACTACTGCAGGCCGCCGATATGCGTGAGGACCTGGTGGAGGAAAATGTGGTTACCGCCACCGGCCGCAGCTTTGTGGATGCCGTCAAGGAATTCGCGTGCGGCGATATGTCAACCCGGTTGCTGGAAATTCTAGCCTGTGACGGAGCCTGTATCATGGGCGCGGGCATGAGCGTTGATACCCCGCTGTTCAGCCGCCGCAGCCAGGTCAGCCGGTATATCCGCGAAAAAATCTCACGTGAAGACACCGCGGCGCATGCAAAAAAACTCAAACAGTTTGCCGCGGTGAATCTGCGGCGCGCCTTTATGACGCGTGATCAACGCGTGAAGGCACCGCAGGCAGATGAAATTTCCGCCATTCTACAACGGATGGGCAAGAACGCTCATGAAGATGAACTGAATTGCGGCGCCTGCGGCTATGAAACCTGCCGCGAACATGCCGTCGCCATTCATAAGGGACTGGCCGAAAGCGAGATGTGCCTGCCATACACGATTGATCAGCTCAACAGCACTATCAAAAAACTGGCCAGCACTCAGGAGGCGCTAATGCAATCTGAACGTCTCGCCAGCATGGGACAGCTTGCCGCCGGCATTGCACACGAAGTCAACAATCCGCTCGGTATCGTGCTGATGTACGCCCATCTGCTGCAAGAGGAAGCTGAGTCCAACAAGTCGATTGCTTCAGACGCAAAAATAATTGCTGAACAAGCCGACCGTTGCAAAAAGATTGTATCCGGTCTGCTGCATTTTGCCCGGCAGAACCGCGTGCTGCGCGAACCGGCGGATATCCGGGAGGTTATAGCAAACTGCTGCCGGAATATCGTCACGCCGGGCAATATCAAGCTGGAGGTTGAACACAATCTAAACGACCCGGTTGCCGATATTGACGCCGACCAGATTGTGCAGGTGCTGACAAATCTTATCAGCAATGCACATGCCGCCATGCCTAACGGCGGCACATTGCGTATTATCGCCACGGATACCGGGGAAAATGTAGTTGTTACTGTCAGCGATACCGGTACCGGCATACCGCCTGACCTGTGCGCCAAGATTTTTGAGCCGTTCTTTACCACCAAGCATATCGGCAGCGGTACCGGTCTGGGGCTCGCCGTCACTTATGGAATTGTCAAAATGCATCAGGGCGATATCAGGGTAAAATCCAACAGCAATCCGGCTGAAGGCCCCACCGGCACAACGTTTGAAATAGAGCTGCCGCGAAAAATGGAGGAGCAAACTTGAACACACTGCGAATTCTTGCCGTGGATGACGAACAGGGAATGTTAACCGGTATTGAGCGCGCTTTGCGTAATCTGCAGGTTGAAGTTCCGGATGTCAATGAAACGGCCTGCTTCGAAATTGTCACCGCAGCCACCGGACAGGCCGCAATCGATGAGATAAACAAGCAAACGCCTGATATTATCCTGCTGGATTACAAACTTCCCGATATGACCGGACTGGATGTTCTCAAAACCGTCAGCAACCTGAATCCACTGTTTCTGACCATTATGATTACCGCATATGCGTCAATCCAGACCGCCGTCGCGGCAACCAAACAGGGCGCATATGATTTTCTGCCGAAGCCGTTCACGCCCGGTGACCTGAAACATGTTGTACGCAAGGCCGCCATCCGCCAGGTGCTTGCGCACCGGGCACGCGAACTGCAGGAACAAAACCGCCGGGCACGTTTCGAGTTCATCCGCGTACTGGGCCACGAACTGAAAGCCCCGCTAGCGGCCGTCAGCGGCTATCTGCATCTTATCCACGACCGTGATCTCGGAGAGGATATCGCCGGTTATGATGAGGCGGTCGACCGCAGTCTTGTGCGCCTGGAACAAATGCGTAAACTGATTATGGACCTGCTGGACATGACCCGGCTTGAGTCCGGCGAAAAACAGCGCCGGATTGAACCCGTCGATCTTGCCGCCGCGGCACGCGACGCGCTTGATGTTGTGCGCACCGAAGCCGGTGAGCGCCGTATCACGCTCGACATTGAAGGCCCCGGACAACTCGAATTCACGGCCGACCGCGGGGAAATCGACATGGTATTCAACAACCTCATTTCAAATGCCGTGAAATACAATCGTGACGAAGGGCAGGTGCTGGTGCAACTGACCCCGCAGGATGACCATTCAGTGCAAATTCGTGTCATCGACAACGGCATCGGCATGACCGAAGAAGAACAACAGCGGCTTTTCAGCGAGTTTACCAGGATCAAGAACAAGCACACCCGTAACATTCTCGGCAGCGGGCTGGGGCTCTCCATTCTAAGAAGGATTGCCCAGCTCTATGACGGAGAGGTCAGTGTGCAAAGTACCCCCGGCGAAGGCAGCACATTTACGGTAATTCTGCGAAAAACACCCGGTGTGACGCCGCCGACGGAAGACGCTTGAATTGGCGCTTGAAACCGGCATTGTCTTATGTCTACTATTATGGCGGTAGCAGTTTGAGATTCGATATAAGAAGGGAACTAGGACATGAAAAAGGTGTATCTGGTGGATGACGACATTGATCTGGTCAGCGTTACAAAAATAGCGCTGCAGGCCAGAGGCTTTGAAGTTGAATCACAGTATGACGATGAGGATCTGGTGGATAACATCCGGCAGTTTAATCCTGACGCCATCATTCTTGACGTAATGTTCCCGGATGATAACGGCGCAGGCTTCAGAATGGCACGGTCAATCCGGCACCATGACGATATAAAAAACAAACCGATCATCATGCTTACAGCGGTAAACCGCGACGGCGATTTTCCGGGCAAATTCACCGATAAGGATATTGACGACATCTACCTGCCGGTCACCCGGTTTATCGACAAACCGGTCGATCCCGACAAACTGGCGGCAACCATTAATGAGCTGACCGGAAAGTAAAGAAACCGGGAACCCGCTTCAGTGTGAGCGGCTCAAGCAGCTGCCACGTTGCGCATGGCAGCCGGATTCGCAGCAGGCACGCAATCTACTGTATTAAACCGTCCGGCATGTTTTCAGCCCGTCAGGCCGGCCAGATATTCAATCCAGCGGTCGATGCCTTCGCCGCTTTTTGCGCTGAGTTCGAAGGTGTAGATACCGGGATGGATTTTGCGTAGATACTCGCGACAGCGGGTCATATCGAAGTCAAGATGCGGCAGCAGATCGGTTTTGGTAATAACAACGACCGGCGCTTGTGAAAAAAGTGCGGGATATTTGACCGGTTTGTCTTCGCCTTCAGTAACCGACAACAGCGCAATTTTGAAATGCTCTCCCAGATCAAATGCGGTGGGACAAACCAGATTGCCGACATTTTCAATAAAAAGTAGTTTAACATCCGGTGTAACCACTTCCGGCAGCAGTTCCCCCACCCTTTCGGCTTCAAGATGACAGGCGCTGATCGTTTCGATCTGCCGTACCGGCGCACCTTTACCGGCCAGCCGGCGGGCGTCATTATCGGTTTGCTGGTCACCCGTAATCACCGCGCAGCCGATGCGTTCGCGCAACCGCTCTAGCGTTATTTCCAGCAACAGGGTCTTGCCGCTCCCCGGCGCGGATATCAGATTAACCGCCACGACACCGCGTTCATCCAGCCATGCACGGTTTTTTTCAGCAAGTGTATCATTTTTTGAAAGAATCTTCTCGCGCAGCGCCACTGTCGTTTCCGCTTGGGCGTGATCGTGACGATGGTCATGGGGATGGCTATGGCCCTGCTCATGATCATGGGTATGGTCATGCCCGTGTTCGGTGTCATGATGGTGGTGGTGACTTTCGGTACCGCATCCGCATGTGTCACACATTTCAGTCCTCCTCAATCAAGGTTACCGTTTCTATCAGTAATTCACGCCCCTGTATAATCCGCACATCCGCCGATTCACAGTGAGCACAAACCGCAAAACAATTCTCCGGCTGCGACTCGCAACCGCAGGCACTGCAATGTATTTTGGCAGCCACCGGCACAATTTTCCACTCCGTTTTTCTCAGCGCGGTGTTTTCAACAACCAGCGGCAGTGCCTGCCGCAGCGCGGTACAATCGATCCCAGCCAGGCTGCCAACCTGCAAAACAACACGGCTTACCCTGGACGAATGCCGCTCATTCCGCAGATTCTCGACCCTTTCAACCACTGCCTGGGCTATTGATAACTCATGCATAAACTATTTTCAACATATTCGTGGCAGAATCTCGCCGCCGGGAAGATCGACTATGCGGCGACCGCCGGTCACTGTCAGCGCGGCCACCAGCCCGGCCAGCGGCGCTTCCGCGGAAACATGCCCCAAACGCGCCGCCTGTGCACCACCGGGCAGTTTACTCCATGCACCCAAAATGGCATCCGCGGCACCGGCCGCGCATACCAGCAGCACACGCCCTTCACAGGCGGCATACAACGGATCCAGTCCCAGCATATCGGCAACCGCCTGCGTTCCCGGCGCCAACGGCAGGCATGTCTCGTCAATTTCAATGCCGGCGGAGGTTGCACCTTCCACCATTTCGTTCAGCACCGCCGCAACTCCGCCGCGGGTCGGATCACGCATAAAGCGTACCTCCGCCGCATACGGCAGAGCCGCGTCAACAAACGGGTAAACGGAGGCGCAGTCACTCACCGGCCCGCCCGCCGCCATGCCGTTCCGCGCCGCCATAATCGCCATGCCGTGATCACCGAGCGTGCCGCTTATCAGAATCACGTCACCGGGACGCACCGCCGCGGCATCCAGCCGCCAGTCCTCGACACGTTCGCCAATACAAGCGGTATTAATATACAGCCCGTCGCATTTACCGCGCTCGACAACTTTAGTGTCGCCGGTGGCAACAACTACATCCGCCTTCGCAGCGGCATCCCTGACGGCATCAAGCACCCGGTCAAGCACAGCGAACGGCAGCCCCTCTTCCAATATCAGCGCTAGGGAAAGCCAGCGCGGCCAGCCGCCGGCGACCGCCACATCATTGATGCTGCCATGCACAGCCAGATGCCCGATGTTACCACCGGGGAACTCCAACGGGGAAACCACAAAACTGTCGGTCGAGAAAACCACCTCACCGGAATTGGCAGACAGGGTCGCGGCATCCGGCAGCCCGCGTAAAGGACCGTCACCAAAACGGCTGACAACCGCCATGTTGATCAGCTCACGCGACAGCCTTCCGCCCCCGCCGTGACCAAGTTGAACAGTATCCGGTTTCATGTATTTTCCCAATCAGTAAGCATGTTGTCTAATATCGCGAAATTTATATGCCGCCGCACATGATCCTTCGGCACTGACCATACATGGCCCGACCGGATCATCCGGTGTGCATACCTTTGCAAACAGCGGACAGGCGGCAGGATTCAGTTTGCCTTTAATGACATCGCCGCAACAGCAGGCGGCATGTTCAACACCGGGGCCGATTGTGACTCCAAACCGTACCGCCGCATCGCGAGAGCTGTAAGCCTTTTTCAAACGCAACCCGCTGGCAGGAATAACCCCCAGACCGCGCCAAAGCGCATCTTCCGGTTCAAGCAGCCGTTGAAACAGCACCTGAGCGCGGCGGTTGCCTCCGGCTGTAACCACGCGCGAATACTGGTTTTCCACTTCTGCGCGTCCCTCGATTATCTGCCGCAGCAGCCCTTCGATGCCCAGCAATATATCCAGCGGTTCAAAACCGGCCACCACGCACGGTATTCCGTGCTGCCGCGCATACGGCAGATAGGCATCCGCACCGATAATCGCGCTGACATGCGCGGGACACATAAAACCGTCGATGCGCAGTTCCGGGTCGGCAATCAGCGCATCCATTGCGGGCGGAATGGTCTTGAATGAAGTCAACAAGGAAAGATTCCCGATTTTTCGCTCATCCGCCAGCGGCACCAGGCCGGCGACCGGAGCGGTCGTGGTTTCAAAGCCGATGGCAAGAAACACGCATTCGCGTTGCGGTTCAGCAGCGGCAATTTGTAAGGCATCCAGAGCGGAGTAGACCACCCGGATATCACCGCCGGCTGCGCGGGCGCGGGCCAGTGAAGACCGGGACCCCGGCACATGGAGCATGTCACCAAAGGAAATCATTATAACGCCCTGCCGGGCCAGCTCGATCGCTGCATCCAGATAGCCGGCCGGGGTCACGCAGACCGGACAGCCCGGACCGCTCACCAGCGCTACACCCTCGGGCAAAGCCTCACGGATGGCATAGCGCGCAATCGCCATGGTGTGGGAACCACACACCTCCATAAACGTAACCCCGTTACCGTCTTTCAATGAAGACTGCCCCAGCAGACGCAGTTTTTCCACAAGCGCGCGGGCGGCACGCGGTTCCCTGAATCCTTCGATATATTTCATGTACGCACCGCTCCGGCCGCCGCCAGATCGGAAAAAAGCTCCAGCCGTGCATTGGCCTCTTCCACGTCCAGCCGTTCAATCGCAAATCCGGCATGAACAATAACAAAATCCCCCGGGCGGGGATTCTCGATCAGGCTTACATCAACCTCAAGCCGGCTGCCACCCAACTCAACCGTGGCAGTGGAGACTGTTTTCACTTCTATAATCTGCATCGGTACAGCTAAGCACATATTCTCCCCGCAATTACCGCCTGGCCGAATGCAATGCACCCATCCCCGGGCGGTATCCGGTGATGGACAAGTACCTTAGCCGGCATGGCCGTCAGGCGCACCTGCAACAGCCGCGTTAATATTTCATTCATAAATACACCGCCCGAAAGCGCCACGGTGCGTTCCTTGCAAAAATCAAACGCATATTCTACCATAGAAATCACTGCCGACGCAACCGCCAGGTGCAATGCCATGGCCTGCCGCGGTATATATTCAGGATTATCCCGCTCGACCGCTCTGCGGAAGGCTTCGGCCCAGTCTATTTGCAGCATCCCGTCTTGAACAGCGGCGGCGAAAGGCAGCTCGGGCAGGCTGACCGTGGCGGGACAAAGACGGGCGGCGGATTCCAGACGGATCGCAGGCTGCCCGTCATAGGTAGCCACCGCCCCGGCGGCACCAATCCCGACAGCAAAAGCGTCAAACAAGCGACCCGCCGCGTGGGTCAGCGGTGCATTGATTCCGGCCTCCGCCTGACCGCCCCAGGTGTCAAAGGCCGCCTCATCCATATTCAGGCGCTGCCGCCAGGCCGGATTGTAGCGGATACCGTATGCACGGCAGCGGGCGGCAAACTGCCGGACAGGAAACCGCACCGCATTATCACCGCCGGGTAGCGCCACCGGTTTAAAGGTCGCAAGCCGGCGGAATCCGTCCGGGGTAACGTGTAACAGCTCAGCACCCCAGATATTACCATCCGCACCATAGCCGCTTCCGTCAAATGTTACAGCCAGTCCGCTTGTACAGCCGTGTTCGGCCAGACAAGCGGCCGCATGGGCATGATGATGCTGCACATGCTGCAAAGCACAACCGTATTGGCGTGCCAGTGTTACGCCCAGGCGTGTGGAGTGCATATCAGGATGCAGATCAACAGCAATGCAGCCGGGGTTGAACGCCAGAAACTCAGGCAGTTCCCCGGCCACCCGCCGCAAACCGGCCAGCGCCTCGGGTGTATCCAGATCGCCGACATGCGGTGAAAGCACCACCCGGTCGTCATGACCGGCCGCAATCGCATTTTTCATTTCAGCGCCCAGCGCCAGCACCGGCCGCGACAGCCGACACGAAAGCAACAGCGGTGTTGGCGCATAACCACGCGCACGCCGCCAGACTTGCGGCTGGTCGCCGCGCAGCACACACACCGAATCGTCATTACGCAGGTTAATCTCACGGTTATGCATCAGGAAACAATCCACCAGACCGCTCAATCGCTCAACCGCCTCTTCATTGGTAATGCAAAGCGGTTCACCGCGGCGGTTACCGCTGGTCATCACAAGCCAGCGCAACGGCGGCACAGGATCGTCAGGCAGAGGCTGAAAAAGCAGCAGATGCAACGGTGAAGTCGGCAGCATAACTCCCAACGAAGCACTGTCCGGAGATATCACGTCAACCGGCAGACCGCTCTCGGTAATATCGCCGCGTAACGGCAGGATCACTATCGGCCCGGCCGGCGAAGCCAGTAGTGTTTCCGCCGCCGGACCGGTCTCGCATACGGAACCGACCGTCTCGATTGATGCGGCCATCAAAGCAAACGGCTTATGCGGACGCTGCTTACGCTGCCGCAGACGGCAGATTGTTTCGCGATTGGCGGCATCTGCCGCCAGCAGGTAGCCGCCAATACCGCGTACCGCAACAATACCGCCGGCGTCCAGTACCGACCGGGCATACGCTAAAGGCTGCGCAACGCTCAAACGCCGCCCGGCGGCATCCGCAACATGCAAAGCCGGCCCGCAGGCCGGACAGGCAATACTTTCCGCATGAAAACGGCGGTCGGCGGGGTCAGTGTATTCGCGCCGGCAATCCGAACATAATGGAAACGCTTTCAGCGTGGTGCGCTCCCGGTCATAAGGCATCTTTTCCACCACGGTGTAACGCGGACCGCAAACGGTACAGGTGGTGAACGGATAACCGAACCGCCGGTCACCGGGATCAAGCACTTCACGCCGGCAGTCATCACACATACGCAAATCCGGCGGAATCACAACAGCCAGTCCGGCACCGGTCCGGCTGGAAACAATCTGGAATTCACCTGAAGGGACATCGATTGACTCACAGGCGGTTTCGCTTAGCGCTGCCAATACCCCCGGCGGCGGAAACTGTGACTGTAATGCGGCAATAAAACCCTCAACAGCATTAGCGGGACCTTCAAGCACCAGCCGTACCGAACCGGAACGGTTCTGCGCTGAACCGCCGAGCTTCCATTCACCGGCCAGCCGGTGCAGCACGGGACGTAAACCAATCCCCTGAACAATGCCGGTCAGTTCATAGGTTTTACGAATCACGGCTTATCCATTTCCGCCACGGCGGCGGCAACATAATCATCCATCCGTGCGGCAAGAGCCGCCGAAAGACCGCCATCCATTTGCATGGAGAGCGGCTGGACCGCAAGAATGCGGATTTGCGGAACCGGCAGCCCCAGAGTCCGGCCCATTTCAATCAACCGCAAGACGTCGCCTTCGTGTGTTGAGATACCGCCGGCATATTTACGGGTTTCCACGTCCTCCGGCGCAAAGAAAATAAACTCACCCGGCGCCCCCCCGAAATCAACGGCATCCACAATCAGGAGTTTATCGGTTTCGGCGCTAAAATAAGTGAGCACCAGCATGCCGTCATTGCCGGCCTCTACCACAGTGAAACGCCGGTCCAGACCGCGGTCGGCAATCTGCTCGACAATCTGCAGCCCGATGCCGTCATCCCCCATCGCATAATTGCCGAGCCCCAGTATGTACCGCCGGGATTGACTTGTCACTTTCTGAATGTCACATCCAGATAGTGCGTTGAACAGGAAATGCAGGGATCATAGCCTCTGACCAGCATCTCCAGCCGCAGCTCCATCTGCTTTTCGGTTAAATCCTGCGCCAGCATTTCCTGCACCATTTTATCAAAATCGCACTGGATATTAGCATGATTCTGGTTAGTCGGAATAATGCAGTTGCCCATTTCACACATGCCGTCGCTGTCGTACGCATATTCATGAAAGAGAATACCGCGCGGCACATCAGCCGCACCGGCACCGCGTCCGTAGCTTGACGGGGCAACCGGTTTTTCATCCTTCAGCCCGACAGTCAATAGTTCATCAATATATTCAACCGCCATATAAACGCAGTGAACCGCCTCAATAAACTGCGCAACGCTGTTCATGTACGGGTTACAGCAGATCGGCTTGAAGCCGAGTCCGTCAGCCAGTTTGCGGGCCTCGGGATGCAGCCGGGCATGATTGATATTCAACCGGGCCAGTGCGCCGACCATATAACTGTCCAGCTTGTGCTTCGCGAACTTGGCGGTAGACTGATCCGTCACATACTCATTGGTAACGGTGCGGTAGTCCTGCACATCCACCATTTCAAGCGAACCGTCCGGCAGCAGACAACCGATCGCTCCGTCATATAAACCGTACTCCAATTCATCCACCAGTCCGACAAATTCGGTGGGACGTTCAAATGCGGGGATATTGCCGGCCAACTCGCACAGCAGCTTATAGGTTTCAACCGCATCAGGAACAACCGCCAGCAGTTTATCTTTCAGCTCGCGCAGATGCGCCTCCGCTTCACGGACGGTGCGTGCCCCACCGGGCAGACTGGCAAACCCGCCGACAACCGGCCGCGTCGGATGGGTGGTACGTCCACCGAGGCACGCCCCCCATTCATGACCGAGGCGTTTCATGCGTAAAGCGCGCTTGACCACATCGCCATGCGTCGGCACCAGCGGGAATACGGAAGGCGCCCCCAGCAGATCAGGCGCAATCAGAAAATAAACATGCAGCACATGCGAGTCATAGTTTTCGGCATGTTTAAGAATACGTCGTAAACGATCGGTCTGATGCGAGACTTTAATTCCCAGCGCTTTTTCCGATGCCTTCAGCGAGGCCAGTGTATGGCCGACAGAACAGATGCCGCAAATGCGACTGGTAATGCGTGCCACTTCGCTGTAATGGCGGCCGCGCACCATCGCCTCGAAAAACCGCGGTGCCTCCGGCACCTGCCATTCGCATTTTTCGACGGTACCGTCGGTAACATTTACAACAATGTTGCCGTGGCCCTCGACACGTGTGAGATGGTGTACGTTGATATTGACGTTTTTACTCATTATGCATCACCCCTGAAGTTGGCCGTGAACATGCGGGAAAGGTTTTCCGCGCGCTGTTGCGGTAGTTTTCCATTATCGACAAGAACTTTAACCATGGCTTCCTGATTGGGCTGTTCGGCGAGACCGCGGCAGGCTTCGCACGGAATCCCGTCGGCCGGACACGGAGCCCCGCATCCTGCCCGCGCAATCGGCCCCAGACAGTATTCCCCGTCGTCATAGCGGCAGACTGTCTCGCGGCGTTTGCACTCAACACAAACCGGATAGCTGGGCACATACACCTTCGCCGTGCCATGCACCACCTGCTGAACTATGCGCAGCAACTCATCCCGGTCCATCGGACAGCCGCGCACCTCATAGTCCACCTTGATTGCCGCCGAAACCGGCAGTGCTTTCGCCGAATTCAGATGCGGACGGTCCTTGTCGGCTCCGTAAACCTCCCCGGCATAATCATCCATATGGTTTTTCAAGGCGTTGATTCCGCCGCTGGTGGCGCAGGATCCGTAAGCCACAACCACTTTGGCCCGCGCACGGATTTCCTCGAGGCGCCGCCGGTCAGCCTCACGGGTAAAAGAACCTTCAATAAAAGCCACATCAATCGGTCCGGTTGTTTTTTCCGACATGACCTCGCGGAACTCAACCGGTTCAAGATGCTCCAACAGTTGAACAAAAGGCTCACCGTAGTTGGTCAACTCGACCTGACAGCCCTCACAACAGGCAAAATCAAACCATGCACATTTCAGTTTAGCCATTAGATTGCCTCCTCAAGATTCTCAATGTCAGAAAAACGAAACACCGGGCCGTCTAGGCAGACATATTTGTCATTGATCTGGCAATGTCCGCACTTGCCGACCCCGCATTTCATGCGGCGCTCAAGATCAACAAAAACATGACCGCGCGGAACTTTCAACTTATCGAGTTCGGCAATCACAAACTTATACATAACCGGCGGCCCGCAGATGATAACATGGGTATCCGGGCCGATGCCTGCTGCCTGCGGGAACAGCGTAGTGATGACCCCCACGTTCCCCTGCCAGGCTTTATCAGGCCGGTCAACTGTCTCAAAATAGTGCACATCAGTGCTGGCGCGCCACTGCTCAAGATCCTCTTCAAACAACAGATCCTGCGGTGTGCGCGCACCGAAGAACAGGGTAAACCGCCCGAACTCGCCGCGATGCTGAAGAATGTACTGAATCATGCTGCGCACCGGACATAAGCCGATGCCGCCGGCAATAATCAGAATATCTTTGCCTTTCAGTTCATCGACCGGAAAACCGTTGCCGAAAGGACCGCGCACCGTCATCGTGTCACCGGTATTCAATTCACATAAGGCCTGAGAGACCTTGCCGATATTACGCACTACAATATCAAACGTCTTTGCGTTCACCGGGGAACTTGACAGCCCCAGCGGAATTTCACCGAAACCGAATCGCCCGGCTTCAATAATCTGTCCGGGCTGATAATCAAACATGTCACCATTATTCAATCGCAGGGTAAAATGTTTCTCCGTGGGGGTCACCATTTGTGCATTGACAACTTCCGCCGCCTTCGGCATGAAGATACCCGGATCCGTCTTTTCTTTGCTGTTTTTGCAACTCATATTACTGCTCCAATACCTTGTTGATTACATTAACCGGATTGGCAATATCAGCGGTGCAGGCCCCGGAACAGCGCCCGCAGCCCGTGCAGGCCGGGCCGCCCAGTTGATCATTCAAGTAAGCCGCCTTGCGCATGTAGCGGTGCCGGTAGCGTTCGGCTCGTTTATCACGGAAATTCTCGGTTCCCCCCGGACCGGTCACCTCCGAAAACTCACTCGTCAGGCAGGCATCCCACAGCCGGAAGCGGCAGCCGGAAGCACCGTCAACGTTCCACTCATCCTGCACATCAAAACAATAACAGGTGGGACAGACAATATTGCAGCTTCCGCAGGAAAAACAGTCTTCCGACATTTCATCCCAGAGCGGCGACTCGTAAGCCGCGCGAACCTTCTCCCTGATCTCTGCGGAACCTCCGTTCAGTTTCTGTGGACAGTTTTCCATGGCAGCGGCATTCACCGCTTCGGCTTCAGCAATCTGCGCGGGAGATGCCTCACTGAAACTACCGCATGCCAGCAACTCCGCACCTTTATCGCTGACAACCTCAATAACGTAACCGCCATCGATTTTTGTCATAAACAGATCGTGGCCGGATAACGGCTTGTCGGCATTAATTGAACCGAAGAATGCATACTTATAGTGCTGCTGGACGCTAGAACCTATAATATAGGTTACCTGACGGTAAGCCATGTAGTTGTTGTCAAAATGCCGGTCAGAATAAAACCTGTCCGACATCGCAATACCTTTAATGTCGTGCGGATGCACTCCCATCAACACCTGCGCTTGAGGCTCAATGCAGGCACTGAATCCCTGCTGATCAAAATGAATCAAATCCTGTCGCGATGGGAAAAAAACCTTTTTCGGTGGCAGTACCGTCGTGTCATAATCCAGCCGCAAATCATCAGCGGCTATCAACTTCTCAAAAACAAACCGGGTACGTTTTGCCACCGGAGCAATCACCGGATACCGGTTCATCAAGCCTTCAACAAACGGCATCAAATCGTCGTCGCGTAAAAACTGCTGCGTCATACCGGCATCCTTTCCCCTGCTGATCGTTAATTATTTGACAATAAGTCATTAAGGATAGGCCAACACTATATCTTAAACAAGCACTTTTTTCAAAGCATGCGCAACTCAGAACTTTTCAAACTTCAGGGTATGAACAAACCCCATATTTAAGAGCCCCTGCATTGTTAGCACGGTTACTGGCTGGCGCAAACTGCTTCAACCGCATCAACCAGAGTCTGGTAATACATTTGCGGGGTGGCGGCATTCATCAGGGTATCCCTGATTTCATCATTGCTCAAGGCTTTGGCAATCGCGCCCAGAATACGGATCTGCTGTTCAGCGTCATCCGCAGGGGTCAGTAGCAGGAAGAACAGCCGTGCGGGGACGGCATCCGGCGCATTCCAGTCAATGCCATGCACCGACCGCCCCATAACCACCAGCGGCTTTGTTATATCCGGCAGCCGGGCATGCGGCACCGCCACCCCGCCGCCCAGTGATGTACCCATGGCATCTTCACGCTGCGCTACCGCCATGTGCACTGCGTCAGGATCCAGATCACGGTTCAGTCCGGCGGCCACCCGGCAAAGCTCACGCAATGCCGCTGCGCGGTCACGGGCATTCATATGCAAATACACCGCTGCCGGCTGCAGAAACTCCAGCACCGGCACGCGCAGCGCTGGACGCATCGCACGCCGCATCCACGGACCCAGAATTACCGAACTGAACACCGCGCCGAAAATTACCGCAACATATACCGGTTCGGAAATCACGCCATACTCCAGCGCCAGCATGCCTATCACAATTTGCATTTCACCGCCGGGTGTATGCGCGGCGGAGATAATTGTCCAGTTGCCGCGCGGCTGCCGGCTGAGCCATGACCCGACCCATGCGCCGGCAAACCGTCCACCGATACCCACCACCAGCAGCAATACTACAAGCCCTAGATGAAATCCGGCCGCAAAGTCGATTTTCAAACCGATTGTAGCAAAGAAGACCGGCACCAGCACCGCCCGCACCATCTGGCTCATAACCTGGCGGGTGTTTTCCTTCAGTGCGCGCGATTCTCCGGCCATGATCCCGGCAATAAAGAAGCCGAACAGGGCATGAATACCGATCCAAGCGGTAAAGACTCCGCCGAGCAGTCCCAGCAGACAGATAAAAGTCAGTGAAGTACCGGGTTCCGGCAGTTTCCACAGACTGAACTGTTCCAGCGCGCGATTGGTCAAACGCCGGCCGACAGACAGACATGCCACGGTAAAAGCCACAGTTGCCAGCAGAATCAGCGGAATTTGCGCCATGCTGACGATGGCCTCACCGGCGATGCCCAGAATAACGGCAAACACCAGCCAGCCGGCCACATCGTTAATTGTCAGCGCGCCCATAATCAACAGGCCGGTATCCGTGCGGTAGAGCTTTAGTTCCTGCAGTACGCGGGCGGTAACCGGCAGCGCACTGATCGTCATGATTGTGGCGACAAAGAACGCAAACATCAGCCGTCCTTCCGGATCAACCAGAAAATGGTCAGGCAATAGCAGGCAGGGAATAAAGGCGATGATCATGGGCAGAATCAGGTCGGAGAATGAGATGATTAATGCGCTGTGCCGTTGCCGCCATGCGGTTGCAAAATCTGTTTCCAGTCCGGTATCCAGAAGAAAGAACAGAATACCGATCCAGGCAACGGCTTCCAGCATTCCCTGCTGTACCGCATCCGGAGGAAAAAGAGCCATATGCAGGCCGGGCAGCAGACGACCGAGAATTGTCGGGCCGAAAACAATACCAACCAGGATCTCCGCGGTAATGGAAGGCTGCCCGTAGCGCGAAAACAGCAAACCGAGCCCACGGGCACAACCAAGCAACAGAAAAACCTGTAACAAAAACAGCTTTATTTGATGCTCTTCAATTACATGAACTATTTCCAGCATGCTCAGCCCTTTCTCCCCTCCACACAACCACTGAATAATGTGACATATTATCGCCACACGCGCGCATGTCAAGATTGCGGCTCCGGCAGCCCTACTGAACGGCTTCTTGCACCGCTGCCGCAAAACCCATAACCTCTTTACGGCTATGCGCGGCACTGATAAACGCGGCTTCAAACTGCGATGGCGGCAGATAGTATCCACGCTCAAGCATACGATTGAAGAATTCGGCATAGGCCGCCGTATCACACTCTTTTGTTTCGTCCAGATTGCGAACCGGGTTGCGACGGAAGAACACGGTAAAGACCCCGCCCATTTTCGCCACATGCAACGGCAGCCCTTTGGCAACCGCAGCATCGTTAACCTTCACGGCCAATTCAGCCCCCAGTTCAGCCAGCGACGGATATGGATTTTCCGCAATCAACAACTCGATCGTTTTCATTCCAGCGGCCACCGCCACCGGATTTCCGCTCAGCGTTCCGGCCTGATAAACGCTGCCGCAAGGGGCCAGGCACTGCATGATGTCACGCCTGCCGCCCAATGCCGCCAACGGCATTCCGCCGCCGATAATCTTGCCCAGGCAGGTGATATCCGGAGTGATTCCCGCCAGCGCGCCATAGGTTGTCGGCGCAAAACGGAATCCGGTGATCACTTCATCAAAAATCAGCAGCGCACCGCAGCGGGCGGCTTCGGCACGCAAATGCTCCAGAAACCCGTCTTGCGGTGCCACCAGCCCCATGTTGCCGGCCACCGGCTCGACAATGATTGCCGCAAGTTCATCGCCGTAGCGGTTGACGATCTCCGAGACCGCTTCTTTGTCATTATAGGCCGGCAGAAAGACATCGCCCTCATTAATGAAAACTCCGGCCGAGGATGAAATGCCGCCGGTCAGCAGCCCGCTGCCGGCCCCCGCCAGCAGTCCGTCGGAATGTCCATGATACCCGCCGTCGAACTTGACAATCCGGCGGCGTCCGGTGAATCCGCGCGCCAGACGCAGAGCGGTCATAACCGCCTCTGTGCCGGAACTTACAAGCCGTACCTGCTTCATCGACGGAACCTGTGCGCACAGCAGCTCCGCAAACTCAACCTCGCGCGGTGTATTGATGCCGAAAGTCGTGCCGTCGCGTGCGGCCGCGGCAATTGCCTCGACCACCTCCGGGCGTGCATGTCCCAGAATCAACGGCCCCCATGAGCCGCAGAAATCAACCAGCTCGCGGCCTTCAACAGTTACAATTTTTGAACCGCGGCCGCTGCGCACATACACCGGGTTGCCGCCAACCGCATTGAATGCCCGCACCGGACTGTTCACCCCGCCGGGAATCACCGCCTGCGCACGTTCGAACAGTCTGCTGGATTGTTTCATCGTTATGCTGTTATTCCGGGCTGATCAATCTGACAGCCGGAAAGTAGGTACTTATTCTTTTGGTATCACGGGTTAATAAAGGTATTTTCAAAGCCTGTGCGTGCCCACCGATAAAAAAGTCCGGAAGCACCGAAACTCTGGGACCACTGCGTTTTTTGTATTGTCCAAAAGCTTTTGCGGCCATAAAGAGTCCCTGACGTGGAATTTCCTGATAAGAAAGAAAAAAACTCCTGACAATATCATCAACAAATTCAACAGATGGGCTGCCGAAACAAAGTTCTGCATATATGACGGGATTGATCAATAGTCCGGAGTTACTGTTTGCTTCGAGCTGACCAATAGACCACTCGGCCCATTCTGAATCATCGGTAAGAACATCAATAAGGATGTTTGTGTCAACCAATACAGGCATCCATTATCCCCTGGTTTGCCGCATCCATTGCTTCGTAGTCTGTTTCCCCTTCAGAACACCACGCAGTTTTTGAAAGCGTCCGCGTACACTGCGAGCAGGGGCTTCCCTGGTCAAAACTACCGCGCCGTTCGCAATACGAAACTCAACATTACTATGCGGAGCTATACCCAGATAGTCACGTATTCGTGCCGGTATCGTTACTTGTCCTTTTGTCGTCACTTTCATGGTATTACTATTGCATGTATTACATTTGCAGTCAAGCTCCGAACATTTCGCGGTAGCGGTTTGCCCAATAGGAAATGATGATATCCGCCCCGGCGCGCTGTATGGCAGCGATACTCTCACGCACCATTGCGCGCAGATCGCCATCACCGCGTTCCGCGGCGGCAATCAACATCGCATACTCACCGCTGACATTATACGCCGCCAGCGGCAGCTCCGTTTTCTCACGCAGCCGCTGAATCACATCCAGATAAAACAGCGCCGGTTTCACCATCAGGATATCTGCGCCTTCGGCTTCATCCAGCACGGATTCACGCAAGGCCGTATTCAAATCGCTGTATGCAGCCTGATAGCCTTGCCGGTCACCATGTGACGGAGCGGACTGTTCAGCCTCGCGGAAGGGTCCGTACATCGACGAAGCAAACTTGGTCGAATAGCTCATCAGCAGAGTGTTGTGCGCCCCGGCGTGATCGAGCGCCGAGCGGACTGCCTGCACCTGCCCATCCATCATTGCGCTCGGGGCAACGCCGTCGGCGCCGGCCTGCGCATGGGAAACCGCAATCTTCTGCAGCAGTTCCAATGCCGCATCGTTATCAACCTGCCCGGCTTTATCCAGCGGCCCGCAATGACCGTGATCAGTATAGGCACACAAACAGACATCTGTAAAAACCGTCAGATGCGGATGGGCATACTTGATAATCGGCAGCGCCTGCTGGACAACACCACCGGAATCATAGGCAGCCGTTCCGTAGGCGTCCTTCAGGGATTCATCAACCACCCCGAACAGCAATACCCCGCCAAGTCCATCTGCAACCAGCGGATCGAGCTTCTTGACCAGCACATCGGCGCTCATCCGCGCCTGTCCGGGCAGCGCCCGCAAAGGCTCATCAATCCCCTTCCCCTCCCGCAGAAACACCGGCCAGATGAATTTCTCCGGCCCGGGCAGCGCCCGGCCAAGCATTTTGCGCATTCCCTCCGTTCGCCTTAGACGACTCAATCTTGTTTCTGGGTACATGCTTCGTTTCCTTATATTTCCGGGCAGGGGCATCCCAGCGGTGCGGCCCAAGGGACTGGACCGCCCCTACTGACGGACAACACTCCAAATCGTTCCATCGGGCTTGAGAACATTACAACCATATCCACAATGCATCGGTTTGTCCAGCCTCCGGTAGTTCAGCAATTCCGCAAGTAGTATTCATTTTGAAACTTTATTGTGTTGCATAATGTGAACTTATGTGGTATCCATAAATTATGAAAACAATCTCTGTTCGGGAAATGAAGGCGCATTGGGCTGAAGTGGAGAAGCAGGTCGGCCATGGCGAAACCTTTGAAGTTTTGAACCGCGGAAAGCCGACGGTCATGATTATTCCAGCAAAACCGCGCCAGGTGTTGAAGTGGGATGACCATCTGGCTACTGCCATAAAGTCAACGGGCCGCTCCGCAAAAGAAACCGTTGCCGCCGATCGGGAGGGACGCTGGTGATCTATCTGGACACAAGCGCCCTGCTCAAGCTGTATTTTCTCGAAGACGAATCCGAACTTGTTCAGCAATATGTCATGCAACAAAGCGATCCGCTCCCTATATGGGAATTGCAGCAGTTTGAAATACTCAATGCTTTCCGACTTAAAGTCTTCTGGGGAGAAATGACCGGTTCTGATGCCGAAAAGCTGGTTGAAATGTTTGATCGACGTATGAGCAACGGGCAGTATTACTGTCCGGAAATCGACCGGAGTGAACTGATGCTGACATTCCGCAGTCTGACAAAACGGACTCCGGACACCGGCTGCCGCACCATGGATATACTGCATGTTGCCTGCGCGTTGCAGCTTGCCCCCGAGCTTTTCATTTCCTTTGACGACCGGCAACGCAATCTGGCAAAGGGTGCAGGACTGCACGTTCCCTGATTTGACAGAAATGCTCCCCCATCTGGGATGCCCCAAGGGACTGTGGCATCCCTAGAGACAAGCCGCTGCAAGTGCCAGCAGGTTTTCCTCGACGGTTCCGGCACCGATTGCAACATGCGCCTTGACGCCGTGCACCTGTAATTCGTCCGCCGTCGGTCCGCCCATCGCCAGAATCATCTTGCCGGTCAATATATCCGTCTGCCACTGCCGGACAAATGATGCCACCGCCGAGGCGCTGGCGAAAAACACCGCATCGAATTCCGGCTGTTCGGAATATGTTATATCACAGTTCTCATACAGCACACAATCGGTCACATCCGCCCCGGCCGTGCGCAGTCCCTCTGCCAGATCCGCACCGGCTCTGGCCGAGCGTAACCGCAGCACCTTTTGTCCCTTGACCTGCCCAGCCGCCGCCGCCAGCAGTCCGGCCGAACTGAAATCCGCCTCCGGCACCAGCTCGCACCCGAGCCCGGCTTTTTCCAACGCGCGTACCGACCCGGGGCCGGTGGTCATGATCCGCGGCATAGAACGCATATCCAGCCGCTCGCAAAGGATCACCTCATGCAAACAGCGCACTGCGGAAGGTGAAGTCAACGCAATCCAGTCAAAATCCGCCATGTGCCTGACAATATCGGCCGCCTGCGGCAATATTTGCAGCCTGATTAGCGGCCGTTGTACCGGCCGGGCGCCCAGATCATAGACCGACTGAACACAGCGCTCCATCAATGCTTCACTGCACGTCAGCAGCACGCGTCGCCCGCCCAGTGCGCCGAGTGCTGCATCAAAGCCATAACAGGCAATCTCTCCGACTATCAGCAAGCCCGGCAGCTTACGCTGCCGGTCAGGAATAGTCCCCAGTGTTGCCTCAAGCGCGTCCAACGGGCATCTGTATACCGCCTCGTTATCCGCTCCGGCCGCAAACACCAGTACGCACGGCGTATTGCCGGAAAGACCATCCTCCATAAGTTCAGCGGCAACCTGTCCGGCTTTGGTTACAGCCATATAGAACACAATCGGCAATTCGGCCCGGGCGGCGGCATCCACCGCGCCGGTCGCACCGCCCTGCAGCCGCGGCGTCATCACGGTAAAACCGCGCGAGACACCGCGCCGCGTCAGCAGCACGCCGCTGCCGGCGGCCGCGGTCTGCATGGCGCTGATACCCGGAATCACCCGGGCAGGCAAACCTAGCACCTCCAGCGCCTCAATCTCCTCTGCAAGCCTGCCAAAGATGCCCGGATCGCCGCCCTTCAAGCGAACGGTCCGGTATCCTTTGCGGACGAAATCGCACAGCATCCGGTTGATTTCCTCCTGCGGGCGGCTGTGTTCACCCTGCCTTTTGCCGACGTATATTCTTTTTGCACCGGCCGACAGATGGAGCAGCACCGCGTCATCCATCAGCGCATCATACAGACAGACCTCTGCATTGCGCAGTGCGCGCATGGCATCCAGCGTAAGCTGTCCCTCACCCACCCCGGCACCGGCAAATACCGGCGTTTTGATAAACAGTTTGCGAATCGCCTGCATGCGCGGGTCACCGCGCCGGAAAGTAACCGCCAGCGCCCCCTGCCCCTCCGGCGTATCAAGCTCCTTCAGCGGAATCCATTCCGTAATCCGCTGCTCCAGCCCCAGGCGTTGCAGCGCCACCCCCGCCATGATCAATAAGTCGAACCGGCCCTCATCAAGTTGCTGGAGCCGCTCGCCTATATTGCCGCGCAGCGGTTTTAGCTCGGCATCCGGAAACCGCCGCGCGGCATATTCGGCACGCCGCTGACTGCTTACACCGATTAGCCGCGGCGCAAGGGAACCCACCAGCGCATCGCGGCGGTCACCGGCCGCCGGCAGCCAAAACCAGTCAAGTCCCTCCGGCAGCGGTTCCGGCAGATCCTTGGCACTGTGCACCGCCAGATCAATCCGCTCTTCCAGCAATGCCGCATCCAGTGTGCGCGAAAAAAAATCCGGCGGGCTGCTGCGTAAATCTGTTTCACGGTCCAGATCACCGGGGGTGTCGATTTGGACTGTCTCAAAATCGGCCATCGGCAACAGCTTGCTGATATGCTTGATGACATGGGCGGTCTGCCGCAACGCCAGCGGACTGCTACGCGTTCCCGCCCTGAAAACTTTCCATGAGTCGGTCATAATGCTCCCGGTGCGCATGAACAATCTTACGGCAACGGGCGGTATATTTCTTTATATCCGCCTGCTTTCCGCCATACGTGTGTTTCAGTTTTTCGATATCGATGATCCTCAGAGAACCCGCCGTCTGCGCCAGCGCCGGATCAATATTACGCGGAACTCCGAGATCGATCAGTGTAACTTGCTTTTCAGAATTAAAGCAGGGCGCATGACCGCCGTGCAGCACAAAACCGGCCGCCTCCACTGCACAAACCACCGCGTCCGCGGTTTTCAGGCGGCTTTTGATTGCGCTGAAAGTACACAGCTTCACATGGCCGGACCATTCCGGCGGCAGTTCCGGTTTATTGCGATGATAGCACCAGAGCACCTTTGCGCCGGACCGCAATGCGCCGGCGGCAAGACCGCGGCCGACCATGCCACTGCCGATAAGCATGATAGTCTTATTTTGCAGGCCCCTGTACTGTTCTTTGAGCGCAAGCAGAGCCAGATCTTCAATTTCACAAACCGGAATCTCCGGCACCACGTCGTTTTTGATATGTTTCGACATATGCAGGGCGGACGCCAGCCATTCCTGCAACATGCCCCCGGCCCAGCCTTGCGCGACCGAGAACGACAGCGCCTCCTTCATCTGGGCGGCAATGTGGTTTTCGCCCGGCGTCTGTGAAAACATCCCCGCACATACCAGTGCCGAATGCTCCCACGCAGCCGGTCCCGCTAACTGATAATATTTATCTTTATGCAACCGGTCAAAACCCAACGCATGACACAAGATACTCTCTTTAATTGTCGGACGCGATGCCACCGCCAGGATTTCAATCCGGTTGCATGTGTTCAACAGGACAAACTCGTGTACACCCCAAAGCTGCATCAGCATTGTGCCCACACGCTCCAGCCGCGCTCCGGCAAGGTGAAAAGGCTCACGTTCCTGCAGCCCCAGAAAGCGGTGATCGGTGCCGGCCACGACCAGATCGGCCGTTTCCATGCTCTCAATATGACGCGCCAGCGACTCCTTGACCAGTTTTGCACGGCGGCATGACTGTCCGCCGGTTGAAACAGCCAACGTCAGTCCGCCGTTACGGGTAACCGCCGGGGATGTAAAATCGCTCTGCGACCAGTTACCGTCCACACAACTGCACAGAACCCGCGCCTTGCGGCAGGCTTCCAGAATGCGACGATTCACCGTACGCTTATCGGTACAGGCAAACACCAGTGCGGCATCTTTGATGTCGGCCAGCCGGAATGGACGCGCAACCAGTTCCAGTTTGCGCTCCGCGGCAAGCTTTGCAAGCTCCAGACCGACAGCCGGACTTACCACCCGCACCTGCGCCCCGGCGGCCAGCAGGCTGCCGCATTTGCGCAGTGCCACCTTGCCGCCACCCACCACCAGGCACAACCGTCCTTCAAGCAACAGATTGACCGGCAGCGCCTTTGTTTGTTTGCCCGCTTTCATTCTTGAAAATAATGCATACTGCTCTTTTTAAACTCACGCAATGAAATAAACAGTTCACCGTCCGGCAGACCGCATGCCGCGGTTATTTTATCAAACAGCGCCTTCGTCTCCGCCGGACTTCCGGTATGAATCATGGCATACAAATCAAACGGAAACCCCGGCAGACGCGGACGTTGATAGCAATGCGTCACTTCCGGTCGTGACGCAACGCGGCGTCCCGCAGCAACGATATCGCCTTCCACCGGCCAGACGCACATACCGTTGGCTTTAAAGCCGGCCTCACGATGATACAATATTACGCCGACGCGACGCAACACTCCCTTCCGGCGCCAATCGTTTAGCCGCGCGAGCAGCACTGAAACCGGAATGCCAAGCTGCCCGGCAGCCGCGTCAAACGGCCGCGCACTCACCGCAAGATTTCCCTCCAGTGCACGCACAATGGCGCGCTCGTCTTCCGTGAAACTTTCAAAAGATTCCGTGAGCCTGCTTTGGGCGGAAGCCGGAGCCGCCGCACCCGGAAATGTTTCATCACGCTCCTGTGTGCGCAAGTCAAACACCACATCAATTTTAAAGCGACGCAGCGCCGGCAGCAGCAGCACCCGTTTTGCTCCGAGCTGCATCTGCATTTGAGCGAGGCCTTCATCAAACCGGTCATGCAGCAGCGCCAGCGTGAACCACAGCACCGGATATTCCCTGCCGCCAACCACAGGGCGGCGCTCATAGCAGTGGGTCACACCGGGATGTGCGGCAATCATCTCCGCGGTCTGCTCCATTTGCGACTCATCAATATCCACCGCGCACAAAACGCTCTTGTAACCCAGCCGCCGCGCATCAAACACCCCGCCGAAACGACGTATCAGGCCTTCCGCCTGCGCACGTTGCAGCAAATCGACGACAGCATCCTCCGGCAGCGGCATATTGCAAAACGGCCGCTCGACCGGCTCCACCCCGCGCTGCAGGGCGGTCAGCACCGCTTCTTCCTGTCTGGTTAGTTTCATCATCTCACCTCGAACAAAATTACCGCAAATTCAAGCTGTTTGTCAAAACAACCGCCTGTTCTTTAATTATTTTACGCTTGAGAAGATTAGACCATAACTATAGATTCAACAACATATGAATCTCTCAAATAATAATCTAGAGGCCGCCCGTGAAGCTTTTCGCGTATATGCCGAAAGAGTGCGCGGACATTTTGGCCGACGGTTGGTAAAGATATTTCTTTTTGGATCAGCGGCACGCGGTGACTGGGTAGCTGAATCGGATATTGATGTTTTGATTCTTCTGGAACAAGAAGAGGATAGCGATATGACATGGCTGGTTAAGACCGCCTACCAGACTGGGCTGGTCGAAAGACATTTGCTTTTGCAACCGGTAATGATGACAAAAGCCGAGTTTGACGAACTGGTGGCAAGAGAACGCAGATTTGCCACAGATGTATTGCAGGAGGGCATAGCGGCGTGACAGAACAAAACGGACGGGAAAACGCCATTGATGAAGCACGCAAGGGCGACGAATGCCTTGCTGAAGCCCGCTATCTCGTGGATGGCAAATTTTATAATGCGGCCGTTTCACGAGCATATTATGCGGCTTTCCACTGGACCCTCGCATTGCTGATGCTCAAGGGACTGCAACCAAAAACACATCGCGGAGCAATTCAATTACTTCATCTGCATTATATTGAAAATGGCCGTTTGCCACTGCATGCCGGCACATCTCTGGCGGAACTTGAGACTTACCGGGAACTGAGTGATTATAACAGCAAGGCTTCTTTTGATGCCAAGCGAGCGGATCAGGAAATTCTCAGAGCTGATGAGTTTATAAAAGCCTGCCGGGGCTTGAATTTGATTTAGCCATCAACTCCCCCGTCTGCGCGTATATCCGGGCCGGGCATTCGCCGAAAGGATCGAGTTTACGCATTTGCTTAAAGACCTCCGACTCTTCATACAGCCGCACAAAATCAAAATCGGCGGACCGCAAATTACCGCAAGGCAGGTCCAGAAATCCGCATGGCTGCAGTTCACCGATGTGCGAAATAAAAACAAAGCCGCGCCCGCCCATGCAGCCGCGGAACGGCGGCAACGGCCGTCCTTGATCATCCGCCTGCCGGAAATGACGATATTGCGGGGCACAGGTGGTTTTGATCCGCAGAGGAGCACCGCGTTCCTGTTCAGCAATCCAGCGCAGCGCCTCGTCGCGCGCATCCGCAGCCAGAGCCAGATCCGCCAGCTCCGCCCCGCGTCCGGCGGGCACCAGAAAAAAGAAATCCATCGTCGCGGCCCCCATGGCAATCGCTTTTTCAAGAATCCGCGGCAATTCATTCACGTTGAGTTTAGAGACTGTGGTGTTGATCTGAAAAGGCATTCCGGCCGCTTTCAGACACTCGATACCTTCCATGGTTTTTTCATACGCCCCCGCTACGCCGCGAAATTCATCATGCGCCTGCGGCGTTGCCGCATCCAGACTGACGCTGACCGCCAGCACTCCGCTGGTTTTCAGTTTCTCCACTGTTTGCGGCGAAAGCAGGTGTCCGCAGGTTGCCAGCACCACCCGGCAGCCGTTTTGGGCGGCATACCCGGCAATCGCGAAGATATCGTCACGCATCAACGGCTCGCCGCCGGTAAGGATAATCAGCGGGCGCGAAACCCGTACCAATGCATCCACGGTTTTAAAACATTCTGCGGTAGAGAATTCCCCGGCATAATCCATATCATGCGCCGCTCCGCGGCAATGCCGGCATTTCAATGCACAGCGCCGCGTCACCTCCCAGGCAATTACTTGCGGTATGTGGTTCATTGGTAATTCATCTGTATATGTTGATTAAGCCGCGCATCCATGCGCTGATCGGATTGAGAGATACGTGTGTAAGAGTAGGTGTAAGAGTATGTGCCGACAAGGGCATCCGCTGTACTCGTACACTTCCTCTTACACTCAAATCAAGAATTCCGCAAACGATTCTCCGCCAAATACGGATGCTTTTGATCCAATCGAAATTAACCGAGAGAGATACGTGTGTAAGAGTACGTGCAAAAGTACGTGACAGCAAGTGCATACCCCCGTACTCGTACACTTACTCTTACACTCAAATCTCCCCATTCCCCAGACGATTAAAGAGCCGAGACCTTTTCAGGCTGAAATCTCCTCATCCGTCAAATAGCAGGCGGGGTCGACACCCCAGAAGCGGCCGGTGGCGGCCACTGCCCGCGCGCGGAAATTTCCGCCGCAGACGGACAGAAAACGGCACTTCACACATTTGCCGGTCACATGTGCGGACTTGTTGCGCAATGCTGCCAGCATCTGATTATCCGGATCGGTCCAGATGCGGCTGAACGGCTGTTCGCGCACATTCCCCTGCGGGTAATCGCGCAGAAACTGATCCGGATAAACGGTTCCGTCCCAACTGACGCAGCCGATGCCGTGTCCGCTGCTGTTGCCGCCGTTCATTTGCAGCAGTTCCAGCACCCGTGCGGCATCCGCCGCGCGCCCATCATTGAGCAGCCGCAGATAAATATAAGGCCCGTCACAATGATTGTCCACCGTCAGCACCTCTTTGCGCATTCCGCGTGCATGCATCGCGGCGGTGCGTTCCAGAATCAAATCAAGCGCGCGGCGGGTCCGGATGTGCGACAGATCATCATCCGCAATGTTCTTAGCGCGACCGCTGGGCACCATATGATAAAAGCAGACGCGCGGGATATCTTCGGATTCAAGCAGATCAAAGATACCGGGCAGGTCATCGATATTATGACGGGTGATCGTATAACGCAGTCCGACCTTGAGCCCGGCCTGGCGGCAGGCGCGCACCCCGGCCAATGCCTGCTCAAACGCACCGTCTTTGCCGCGGAAGCGGTCATTTGTCGGCTGTAAACCGTCGAGACTAATGCCGACATACGCAAGACCGATCTTCTTCAGGCGCGCAGCAACACGCTCGTCGATCAGTGTGCCATTGGTGGAAACAACCGCCCGCAGGCCCTTGGCTACGGCATACTCAGCCAGTTCCGGTAAATCTTCACGGCACAGCGGCTCGCCACCGGAGAACAGCAGAACCGGCGCTCCGAACTGTGCCAGATCATCGATCAGCGCACAGCCTTCAGCAAACGACATTTCATCCGCCGCGGGCTGATTTCCGGCATGTGCATAGCAATGGATGCACTTCAGGTTGCAGGCGCGCGTGCAGTTCCACACCACCACCGGTTGCTTGTCCGCCGAAAACTGCAGCAAATGCCCGGGCAGCGCCCCCGAGCGCCGCCCGTAACGCAACACATCCGACGGCTCAACCGTCCCGCAATAAAGTTTTGATATTCCGATCATCCAGTCTGCTTATTTGTCCTAAATACCATACCGTAACATGCCTCCGGTGATATTGCTATTTACCTTTTCGTCATTCATGCGAAGTTCCGGATTGCCGGCTACACGAATGACCAGGTTTTTCACATCACCGCGCACATCAACTATGTCAGTGCCGATACGCACAAAACCGTGACCGGTAAAGGTAAAACTTTCTTCTCCGTCGCTGAGTGTAACCGGTTTATCAACCGTGGCGCCCCACGCAAAAAGCAAGCGATCATTCACCGCGCTGCCAGTACGACCGCTTACTCGCACTGCCAGCGCTTCCGCAGTCTGCTGAATGCGCTCATAGTTGGCAACCTGCGCGGCAGCGGCCCCGCCCTCAAACGGCTCATGCAAGACCGCAAAGACAACCGACGGCGCGTCGCGACTGGCGAGAACACTCACCCCCTGCGCATCTTCCCCGATTCCGGGCGGACGCGATCCCAGCACCAATGTGTCCTCTTCGCCCAGCATATGTATTTTCACGCCCACTTGACGGGGATTTTCCGGATTTACCTCATCCTGTAATACGACCGCGGTCCAGTCGGCGGTTTCCGGATGCATCACATGCATGTCGGTAAGATGCGGACGTTCAATTTTGCGCGGTTTATCCCACTCTGCCGCCGGCATCCATGGCGCGCCGTCCAGCCCCTGTAAGCGGCCGATCGCCAGCACCTGCCAGTCATAGGTGCGCTGACGCGGTGAGGATAACTGAAAAACATCAAACAGGTACTGATCGGTCAGCAAGAACGCGCGCTCCTGATTTACATCAGGATAAACACCTGCGGCCTGTACCGCGGTAAAACGGACCGGGCCCTCGAAGCCAGTGCGCACACGGTGATTAGGAGTGCCGTGATTACCGCGATCAACCGGGCTGGCACGCAGACCGTCGACCACCACCCCGCTATGGCCGCGGACGTGATTACGCCAGGCATCGCCGCCGGCATATCCGCGCGCGGTATTACCCATGCGGTCATACAGCAGCCGATTATGCGCAACATACTGCATCAGCGCAAAGCAGTCATGCACGTAATGCACGTAATACATGCCGAATTGCAGCGCCACCGCCGGACGCGGCGATTCCCAATAGTCTGGTGAATGATCCATCCGCAACAGCGCAAACCCGCGCTCACGCGATGCATATGAGCCGCCCGTCGGAGCCGGCGGCTTGACTTGATTGACAGCAATCGGCTCCAGCCCCCAGTAGAGACTCGGCAGATAAGTATCCTCACCGGGCATCCGAAGCTGCGCCAGAAAATAATCAAAGCCGGCATCAGGAAAGCGGCGCTGACCGATTTCATACCACAGCGGAACCCCGAGTTTCGGCAACGGCCCGTTCATGTGTGAAGAGCTCCAGATGCGGCTGCCGCCGCGGCCCTGCGCATCGCGGGCGCCAATGAAACCGGTATTGCCCGCGTCACCCATGGTTAAGGCCGGTATTCTGGAAGTTCCGCCCTTTACGGCTTCAAGACGCGGATAACCGATCCGCGGCAGCATTTCCAGATGCTTGCGCATTGTCGCCCCGCCGCGACCGGTGTAACCGTATCCGAGCTGCCCGAGATTCAGCCGCTCCAGCGCCTCACAATACATCAGCATTGTTCCGATATTGGAGTAATACTTACCGAACTCCTCCATATAGAAACCGTCCTCACACAGATATTCATCCAGATACCATTTATATCCGCCGTCAGATTCAAACATTGCAAGGATCAGTTCCGGATCCTGCAATGCCACCGCCATCAGGTGTGTACCGATCGGTCGCGGCCAATGCATATTCGGCAGCCAGCTCATACGGTCATAACGGAAATCGGGATGGCGCGGCAGACCGCCGTCGAGATGGAACTGGATATAATCCTTCATGGCCCGTTCGACACCCTGCCGCTCTTCGTCGGTCAGCAGATGATAAAGCACATCATACCGCAGCGTATTCAACGTCTGTTCATCGCGCTGATGACTGTCGCCGGCGGACGGCATACCGACATTCCATTTCAATGATTTCAGATCGATGTCCCACGTCATCGGCTCCGGCTTACGCCCGACAAAACCGCGCAGATTATTCAATTCACGCTGTCCGGCTTCTTCATCGCCCATGACCATGTAATTAAACAGATTAAGCATCGTCCGGTTACCGCGCCCGATATCGGTTGCCTGCATATTCTCATACTGGCGGCGGGCCGCCGGATCATTCTCAATCCGCTGCCGCAGCTCCGCGGCCTCATCCGCTGTCCACAGCAGAAACGGCCGATCAACGGCACGAAACGAATCAACGGATACACGCTCCCCGGCCACACCCGGCATAGTCACACCAAATACAATCAATAATCCAACCGCCACCGACATTACATTTCTACTACCCGGCATTATGCTGTCTCCTTTCGTCTATATGGATAACGCTGTCAATAATGCATAAATCATACCAGAATGTGCAGCAATATACACCAAAAGTTATCTATTGCGCAAAATCGGGTTGGATTCTCCCAAAGTAGTGCAAGCTTCCAGCTTGTTGGGAAAACATTCCAAATCCAACCGGATTTTGTGTTAGCAGAAAAACATCATTCTGCAATCCGGCTGAGAGCAACACCATATCAGCGCCTCAACCTTCGTCCATTTCTCCGGCATATGGCATAAAATCTGCTTTTGTTCATTTATTAATATTTATTAATAGCGGATGCGTCGTTTTATGTATAACGGCAGGCGAAAAGAGTGGCGGCAAAAGAGTGCCGTCAATAGCTAAGGAACGGAAGCCTGTCGGCCTTTGGCGAGCGGGTGAAAACGATCCGCAAAGCTCTTTAGCCTGAATTATTCACGAGTCGGGAATATAACTTAAGTGCACAATATCATTAGAATTCTGCTTACTGTAATATTGTTCGCTGCGCAGATTCCATACACTATGCGGGTTTATGCGGATGTAGCCCCGCTGCCGTTAAGCAGGACTCCCCGGATTATTTTCAAGGGTGCGACGGCGCAGGATCGCGTCAGCGAGGTGGATGAACTGCTGCGGCGCATGTATCCCAAGGCGGCGCATGATGAACGTTTGTTTGTGGAGTTGACCAGTCATCTGGCGCAAACGGCGGTACCGGATGAAAGCGGGCGGTTGTGTATTCATCCGCGGGTCTGGGCGGCAGCCCTGGCGCAGCACAACCGTTGTGCCCATCTGATTATTGAGCTGCGGCGCTTTCCGATGCCGCCGCCGTTTAGCGCCTATCTGGAAAAACATGTCGTTGACCTTATTCTGCGTGACAGTATAGATGTCGGCAACGAATGGTTTCTGGCAATGGCGGGGTTTACCAGAGCGGAAAGCACGGTGCTGGAGCAGCCGACACCCGGCTCAGTGACCGGATGGCTGCAGGCGAATGTGCCCGACTATGCGCAGTGGCATCCGCTGGCGCAAAAGACACTGCTTGACGCGCTGGCCCGCATCAACCCGAATTTCTGTCTTGACGGTCTGCTTGTTTTTGACCGGCTGCCGGACACACAAACACACGATGCCGCGACTGTTCCGGACGGGCGGGGCCGTTATTATGTTTACACTTACAGGATAATTGATCCCGCCGCTCCGCTTGTCATTCCGCCAGTCAGTATGCTGCAAGGGTTGCAAACCCTGCAGCACGCCGATTTATCGGATTTTGCCGAATTCGATCTGCGCACCCTGCCGGCGGAAGATGTCCGTATGCTGGATCTTTCGCATACCGCCTTTGATAATCCCGCCGCACTGACGCCGTTTAGGGCGCTGCAATCCCTGCGTTTACGCGGTACGCCATTGAACGAAGCAACGCTGCCGGAGAACCTCCCGCTGACAACACTCGACATCTCCGAAACCGCGGTGACAGATTTGACGCCGCTGAAAGGTCTGCCGCTGGAGCATCTCTCAATCCGCGCAACCAATATTACCGATCCGGCGCCACTGGCTGAATTTCGGCGGCTGAAAACACTTGATATGCAGGAAACTCTGATTGAATCGCTGTCACCGCTGGCGGATTTGAAGCTTGAAGAACTGCTGCTTGACCGCAAACCCTGGCCTGATATGAAGGTTATCGAGCATATCGGCACGTTGCGGACAGTCTCCGATTACCCTCCGAAAGACTGGTTGGCCGGTACAGCAGACAGCAAGTGGCGGCAGCCGGCACGGGTGCGGCTGCCGGGAATGCGAGGCGGCAGAGAGATCGCACTGACACTTGACAGCCGCGGAGACAATCCGGCAGCCCCTCCTTCAATTGTTGAACGTACACGGCTGTTCTTCCGTTTTGACGAGGAGGGCGAACTGAACCGGGCGTATGCCACCGAAGATGGCGAATATAATATCATCTACATTTTTGATCCGTTGCTGCTCAAACAGGAGGGCGACAAACTGATCTGTGAGGCGGTGGTGAATCTGGCTCACGGTTCCAAGAACCGCAACCCCTACACCGGCCGGGTTCCGCTGTATGAGTACAAATTAACAATGACGCAGAACGGCAAAGCGGTCAGAGGCGCTTTTGACCTGCGTTATGAAATCGAGGTATTCGATCCGCACGCCGGTTTCCGTGTTGATGTTATCGAGCAATCAGGCACTTTGACCGGGACCTTGCTGCCGGTTGATCATAAAAAGGAACGGACCAGTGATCTGGCCTTAGAGGCGCAGTGGCCGTCCTGGCGCGGTCCGCACGGGAACGGTGCGGCGGCACTGGAGGGCAAGCCCGCTTATCTGCGGCGGGCGCCACTGGTATGGGTTTCGCACGCGGCAATACCGGCTTCGGCTGCCAAAGACAGCCGTGCGCCGTTTTCGCGGGGCGAAACCGGGCTTTCCGGCGGCTATGGCGGACCGATTGTCTACAGTGGACTGGTTTATACAGCTTACTACCGGCCAACGCGCGGGGCGGTTTTTGACCGGAAACTGGTCGAACGGCATATTACACGGCACGGCTACGGACGTGACAAATGGCATATCGAGGCGGATGACGTAATTGTCGCGATGGACGCGACTGACGGCACTGTGCGCTGGAAGCGTGTTTTTCCGCGCCGCGGAATGAATTTCAACGGCTTTAATGAGGATCGTTCGCAGCCGCTTATGACGCCTTGCGCTGATGACGGGCGCGTATTTTTTACCGGTTCCGGCGGCTGGGTTTATGGGCTGGACGCACACAGCGGCCGGACGCTGTGGATTTCCGCGCTGGGTGAGCGAACTCGCATGATCGACGCAGTGCGCGAAAAGGCTGTCCGGGAAGCGAAGCTGCCGCGTTTCCGCGCGGATTTCGGCAGTGCTCCGGTTGTGGCCGGCGGCACGCTGGTCTTGAACGACCACGTCGAATATATGGGAGGTCAGCGGAAAAGATTGAGCGGACTGACCGGCCTTGACCCGGAAACCGGCCGCGTGCGCTGGCATTTGCCGGAGGTTTGCGGACTGACGGTTTCCCCAGTAACATGGCGTTTTGAAGATAAAGAGTATGTGCTGGTTTCCGGAGAGGATAAGATCACCTGCGCAGACCCGGAGAACGGACGGATTATCTGGACCCTGCCGGGCTTTATGTACTATTTCACTCCGGGTTTGCATGGCGACATTCTGGTGGCTCAGAAAAAAAACGGCGGCAGATTGCACGGATTCCGCATGAACACGACCGGTGCGCACAAGCTTTGGCGCAGCCGGGATGCCGAATTACACATGACCACCGCCGTGCCGGCAACCGTGGACGGCAATATATGGTTCCAGATGCAGCACACGGCCCGGCTTGAGCAGCGGATGGTTTGTGTTGATGCCGAAACCGGGCTGCTGCGCAGCGGGATGGTTTCGACAGACCCGGCACCGGCGGCCATGACCGGCATCGGTTCGGTTATACTGGGCGAAGGCTTTTACTCCGCCACATATGAACGCTACGTAATGCCCGACACAGTTGCACCGAACGAAGGTTCTAAGGCCGCGACGGAGGACGTTACGAAAACTGTCATGTCATGGATGCCATCGCATGCCGTTGGCACAGCACCTGCTTTTGTCGATGGACGGCTGTTTGTGCGCGGTTTGAATCGCATTTATTGTTATGATGTCCGCGACACATCACCGGGAGACGAGTAAAATGAATGACTTTGTTGCGAAACCGGCGGGAAAAACGGGCAATTCAGGATGCCTATGCATGTTTCGGAAAGTTTCACGGCGTGCGACCGCCGGCGAGACCGTTCTGCATCGAGTAATTCGCGGATGGTTAGTTGCGGCGGTGATTGTATCAGCGCTGCTGACGACCGTCGGCTTGACGGAAGCGCGGCCACCCCCGCCGCCGCCCATGCCCGGACATGTGCTTACCGGCAAAACCGCCGCCGGAATTGCCGCGGAACTGGACGTGATTGTTCCGCCCCTGTTTAAGGAAGCCGGCGAGGATGCCGTTAGCGCCATGCCGTATTTAATCCAAAGACTGGCGGCAACGGTGATCACGGATGCGCATGGAAAGCCGCGGCTTTCGCCTGAAGTATGGCAGAGTGCGGTTGCCGCCATGCTGCGGCTTTCCGATCTGCGGCACGCTGCCGCTGCGGCCGACGTGCCCGGGGAATACGCACGTTATCTGATTGAATGGAGCGCCAGACGTACCGTACGGAACGGTTTTGAATGTGATTTTGACGGTTTAATCGTAATGCTGCACGCACTGCCCGCCGGTTGTGAGGTTGTCAGACTCCAGGCGGCAGGCTTGACGGAAAAAAGCTTTGCGCAGCTTGACCCTGTTTTTTTAAACCGGGCGCCGTTTGTCCGCAAACTGCTGATGGATCATTTCACACACCTGCATCCGTGGCTTGAGGCCGACGGCTTTCTAATCGCGGAATCCACGGTGCCGGGCTCCCTCCAGATTGCCGTGCCGGCTTCAGGTTCAGAACAGCAGTTCTTTTTTTATCGCATGACAGATGCGGATGCGCCCTTTTTGCGACTTCCCGCTCCGGCACTGGAACAGGCCGCGAGCGCCAAGGCAATACTCGATTTGCGGCTTGTTGCAACGCCGCCGGACAGGCTGCCTGACGGACTTAGTCCGCAAATAATCGATTTAAGCGGCGCGGGGTTAGCCGACATTAGCGCTATTACGCGCTGGAGCGGCACGCGGGAGCTGTTGCTGGCCGATACGGTGGTAGCGGATATATCGCCGCTCAAAGGGATGGCGCTGCACAAACTCAACCTGGCTAATACGCCGGTAACCCGCCTTGCGCCTTTGCAAGGCATGCCTTTGCGGGAACTAACGCTGGCCGGCACGCTGGTAACCGACCTGACAACGTTAAAAGATATGCCGCTGACTTTTCTGGATTTGCGCGATGTCCCGGATATCAGCCTGGCCCCACTGGCCGGCAGCCGCATTGAAACACTGCTGCTTTCGCCGCATATCTACCGTGACATGGATACGCTGGAAAGAATGCCGGCACTGAAATCCGTCAGCGATTACACGCCCGATGCGTGGATGCACCTGTTGACCAATGCTCCCGCAAGCGCCGGAAGAACCGGCGCTTGCGGGAGCAGATCGGAAGAGC
>PXDI01000362.1 GCA_003565095.1 PVC group bacterium
TGCATTCAACAAATATTAACAGAAAGCTAATTGACTAGTTATATGATGCACTGCTTTCTAAAAAACGCCATGATCAGGCAGGTCTATCTCGTGATCTGCGGAACTCTGTTTATGCTTACCAGCCCTGCCGCAATCGCATCGCAGGGAATTGCGGTAAAACTGGATGCAGCCGGAACATTTGACGGCAATATGCCGGAAATTTCTGTTATCTTGGAAAACAAGGGCTGTTCAGTAATATATGGGGCAGAAATCACTACCACACTCGGCCAGATGAATAAGACGGCCGCCAGACCTGATGAACTGCCGCCCGGCGGAGTTTCCCGCAAATCAATTTCTTTCCCCGCGCCGCCACAGCCGGCCGGACTGCACCAGGCAGTCATCACGGCACGTTATCAGGATGCAACAGGTATGCAGCATTCAAGCGTAGCAACAGTTGCGCTGCTCACCGCCAATATCGACCATATTCCGCGGCTTATCGAACGCTCTTATCCGATTCTTATCAGATTGCGCCCCGGGAAAAGCGTTGAATTTTCGCCGCCCGCACCACTGGAAGACCGGACGGTTCAGTGGAATGCGGCTTTACCCGATGCCTTTGATACGGAATACGGCAATAATGAATCCGCAATGTACCGGATAACCGCCACCGCGCAAGCCCTGCCGGGCCGCTATCGCGGATGGCTGATATGCAGCTATACCGCAGATGATACCCTTTACAGCGAATCAATCCCGCTCTATCTGATAGTTACCACAACGCGCCTGATGGAACGTTTTGCAACAACCGGCACAGCGCTTGTGCTTGCAGCTATGATAATGCTTTTCGCCGCGGGCTTTTCACGCATTGCAGTCCGCACTCAACCGCATGCGCTGACCAGCCGGGTTGATGCTATCGCGCTTATGGCCGTTTTCGCGGTAATTGCATGGCACATCCCGCCGGCCGCAATTCTGCGCAACGAGATGGTGCTGGGCGGCGACACACCGGCTCACCTCTACATCACTGCTCACCTCAAAACACTGCTCTTTGAGCATGGCCGCATAACCGGTTGGGCTCACGGCTGGTGGTGCGGATTTCCGCTGTTCCGTTACTACTTTCCTCTGCCATATCTGACAGCCGCTGTTATCTCACTGATCATGCCGCTTAATATCGCTTTCAGAATTGTGTCAGTATCCGGCATCTTCGCCCTGCCGCTGTCATGCTATCTGAGTGGCAGAATACTGCGCCTGCCCCGCCCCGCCCCGTTATTCATGGCAGTCGCCGCATTGCCGGTTCTGTTTGATCACTCCCATACCATGTGGGGGGTCAACATCTACAGCACCATGGCCGGCATGCTTGCAAACAGCTTCAGTTTTGCACTGCTGCCGCCCGCGCTGGCCATGGTTGTGCGTGATACACGTGACGGCTGCCCACGCCCTTCAACCGTATGCCTAATGACCGCCCTGATACTGTCACATTTCTTTACATCAATTATTGCCGCGCTCGCCCTTTGCGGACTGCTGCTGCCGGGCCCCGCGGATATGCGCAAACAGCGCCTGCTGGTAATGACGGTGATCGCAACGGCAGCAGGACTGCTTTCCGCCTGGTGGTGGCTGCCGCTGGTAACAGAAATCCACTATTCGATGGAGTTTGGCACAAACTGGGATGTTAAACTATGGAGCAGCCTGCCGTGGGTAATAAAAACCGCCGCCATTATTTTCCCGGCGGCAATATTTATCTGTTATCGCAAGGCACAGGCCTTTGCAAGCGTAATGACCTCCATGCTGCTCGCGGCAGTGCTGTTGTTTTTCCTTGGTGAACGCATCTCGGCTGTTTTCATAAACATCCGGTTGTGGCCGTTCATCACCTGGGGGCTTATGACAGGAACCGCCGTAGGCATTGCATATGCCATGCAATATACCCGTTTTCATAGATGGTGCACGGGGCTGTTCATCCTGGCAGTCTGCTTGACGGTTTTCTCTGCAAATAACCATACCCGGCAATGGACAGAATGGAACTATCGCGGTGCCGGGCAGCTTGACGGTTACAGTCTTTTCCGGCAAATGCTGAAAACTGTTGAAAACACACCGGGGCGGCTGGCGGTTGAAATGCATCCGCACAACCAGTCACTGGGTTCCTCAAGAATATTTGAATCCGCCCCGCTGCTGGCAGGGAAAGCGCTGATAGAAGGCGGTCTGGTTAATTCCGCGCTGGGGGCCTTGCCGGGCTACTATATTCAGTCATTAACCTCTCCGGCATATGCCGGACTTCCACCGGTTGTCAACCCGGCTGAAACCGATATTGCACGCGCGGCGCTCTATCTTGAACTTGCCGGTGTCAGCCACTTTATCGCACGCGGCAAGACCACACGCGCCGGCTTCGACCTTCATCCGCGCTGGCAACCGCTGCATGATACCGGACCATGGCGGATATATGAGCACTCCGCGGAACATATTCGCCATGTACATGTCATAAAGACAAACATACCGGCAGTAACACTGGCCGCCAACGACCTAAAAACGGCAGCCATGTTATGGCTGGAAACACCGGCAGCCATTAATCAGCCATACATTCTGCGGCCGCCGCAGCGGTCATTGCCCACTGAAAGCCACCCTGAAATCTCGCTTAATGAATTCCGCCAACAGCTTGAGGTTCTGAAACAGCAGCCTGTGCCGGAAATCTTGACCGTTTATGACAGTTCACATATCACTAATGAAACCGTACACACACACTCAATCCGTTTCAGAACAAGTGCCATCGGGCAACCGCATCTGATTAAGACTTCCTGGGCGCCCGGCTGGCAAGTCCGGGGGGCCGCCGCAGTATATCCGGTTAGCCCGCTATTCATGCTCGTATATCCAACGGAAACGGAGGTTGAATTATACTACGGCTATACAACGGCCGCCCGCAGCGGGCACTTCATGTGCTTGTGTGGATTGGCAGTATTTGCCATTATTGCCTTCTACAGGAGAAAACGAATCAAAGATGAGTCGCTTACGATATAGTATTATTAAGCAGTTTGACGCTGTGGCCGGCTCCGCCGCATGTTCCCTGCTGGGCCGGATGGCATCATTGACCGGTCCGCAGTACCGTGCTGTCGGCATTTCCCCGGAAAGTATCCAGCGCATCCTGATTATCCGCCCGGGCGGTCTCGGTGATATGCTGATGCTCATTCCGATGCTGAATACTCTTTTTCAGCAGCTTGCGGATGCCAAGGTTGACATCCTGTGTGAAGAACGCAATGCCGCCATGGCGCAGGTAATCAATCCGCATGGTGAAGTCATCTTGTATGACCGCACGCCGTTCCGGCTGCCGTCCCGCTTACGAAAAGCACACTACAACCTTGTTATAGACTCGGAGCAGTTTCACAATCTTTCCGCTGTAACTGCGCTGCTCTCAGGCGCGCCTTTACGCATCGGTTTCAATATCGCCCCCAGACGCAACCCGCTCTACACCCATCCGGTTACCTATCAGACAGACGCACCGGAATACCGCCAGTTCCTGAATCTGCTTGCACCGCTGGCGCGCGGCAGCGCTGAAAATCCGCGCATTGAAGGTGCTCTGACTGATGCCGGTTTACCGCCTGCACCACAGGAACTTGCCGATATTGAACCGCACAACCGGATTGTCCTGCATGCCGGAGCGGGTAACCGCTATAAACAGTGGCCGCATGAACGCTTCGCCACATTAATCAGGCATCTAATTGAACATGACGGAAAAACCGTAGTAATCGTCGGACAGCAGAAAAGCGACAACCCGCTGCCCCGTAAAGCAACACGCGGGGTAATTGATTTTTGCGGAAAACTTGACCTTCTGCAAACCGCGGCGGTTATCAGAAATGCCGCATTATTTACCGGCTGTGACACCGGTCTGGCGCATCTGGCGGTTGCCCTGGATACGCCTTCGGTCACCATTTTCGGATCAAGCGATCCGCGCAAATGGGGACACTCCTCTACACGGCATATCGTCGTCTCACATCCCATGGCATGCGCGCCATGCGCAATCTTCGGCTACCACAAACCCTGCCGGAATATTCAATGCATGCAGGGAATTACCGTAGAACGTGTCCTTGCCGAATGCCAAAGACTTTTGCAAACAAGCATCTAGTTCTGCGAGAAACCAATATCACCCTGCCGCCTTTTTGGCTCCGGCGGAACTGTCAGCCTTTTTGGCTTTGGCGCTATCCGCCTTTTTTGAATCCGTCCCCGACGCCGCGGCGGAATCCGCCTTGGCAGACTTCTTGTAGCTGTCGGTCCGGTAATCCGTCTGATAAAAACCGCTGCCTTTGAAAATAATCCCCGCCCCGGTACCCAGCAGACGCTTAACCTTGCCGCGGCATTTAGGACAGCGCTTCAGCGGTTCAGCAGTAATGCTCTGAAACTTTTCAAAAAGATAGCTGCACTTCTGGCACTCATATTCATATGTCGGCATATCAAACTCCTGTTACAAACAAAACTATTCCCTGTATATCCAAGCTCGCAATTAACGACGAAATCCTGCCAACTGTCAAGACTTCTACACTCACGGACTATCCCGAATGGCGCCAGCATAAGGGCATATCCGAAACTTATGTTCTCAATCGTTGTCCTGATCATTGTCGTTATCTTTGTCTATCTTTATCGTTTTCAAGATCGTTGTCTTGATCTTTGTGGGTAAATTTCTCCCCCGCTCATGTTTACCCCGCAAGCCCTCCAAACGCAAAACATCTCAGAAGCAACAATTGCTCAAAAAAAACAGAGGAAGCCCAACGCTGTTCTCTCAGGCGCTCATATTCACTTGACCGCCGGGTTTTTACGGGTATCCTCTGCGCAATTGAATGAACGATTGCATCCATAACCATGAGGAGTTCTGATATGTACCGTTTCGGGATTGATCTCGGTGGCACCAAAATCGAGGGCATTGCACTTGATAAGGACGGCAAGGAAGTTTTCCGCAAGCGCATTCCAACCGAACAGCAAAAAGGCTATGAAGCCATTCTTGACAACATCAAGCGCGTGTATGACGCACTTTGCGCCGAAACCGGGAACGGCGAACATACCTTCGGGATAGGCACCCCCGGGGCCATTTCCCCGCGCAGCGGTCTGCTGCGCAACTCGAATACGGTCTGCATGAACGGCCAACCGCTCAAAAGCGATCTGGAAGATCTGCTGAAGCGACCGATCGCGATCCAGAACGACGCCAACTGCTTTGCGATGGCTGAGGCCATTTTCGGAGCAGGCAAAGGCCGTCAGATGGTTTTCGGGGTTATCATGGGAACCGGTTGCGGCGGCGGTCTGGTTATTGACGGCAGAGTGCATACCGGCCACATGGCCATCGCCGGCGAATGGGGCCATATGTCAATTGATCCCAATGGACCTTTATGCTACTGTGGCCAGCAGGGCTGCGTTGAGACCTATATCAGCGGTGCCGGTATGGAAAAACGCTACGCTGAACGCTATGGCGAAAAAGTAAAATTGCGGGATGTCGAAGACGCATACTACCGTAATGAACCGCGCGCCGTTGAGTTTATGACATGGTTCTTTGAAAAATTCGGCCGCTGTATGGCCAATCTTATCAATGTACTCGATCCCGATGTGGTTGTGCTCGGCGGCGGCGTATCAAAGTTCAACGATATCTACACAAAAGGTGTTGAACAGGTGCGGCAGGTTGTTTTCTGCGACTACCTCGACACAGCCATCGTCCAGCACCAGATCGGCGACTCAGCCGGAGTCCTCGGCGCAGCAATGATCGGCGTGTAGAGCGGTTCTCAAAAATTCTGTCGTGATAGGGGCGTTTTCATCGCGTCCGCTGACCTTTGGTCGGCGGACGCAATAATTGGTTTCAAGACAGCTTGAAAACAACAAAAAGAGCCCGTATGGAGCAATATTATGAGGTTAATACAGATATTGCTCCATATGGGTTCATATATTTTTTTGCTGTCGGGTGGAAGTATTCTCCTGCTCGCCGACCACTTGTCGCGACGCAGCAAAGCGAAGACGGAAGGTCAGCGAGCGCGACCAAGACAAGACTTTTGAGAATTACCCTACCGTATCTTCTTCTGCTCACGCCGCTTCTTAATGATTTCCTCTGCCAGACTGAACGGCACCGCTTCGTAGCGTTCGAATTGCATTGTAAATGCACCGCGCCCCTGCGTCAGCGTACGGATCGTGTTTGAATATCCGAACATCTCACTCAAAGGCACCATTCCGCGCACAATCTTCTGCCCGGCTTTTTCATCCATTGTTTCAATCCGGCCGCGGCGCTGACAGACCGATCCGGAAACCGGCCCCATGTAATCTTCCGGACAGACTGCTTCAACAGACATCACCGGTTCAAGCAACTCAGGACGTGACTTCATGAATAAATCGCGGAAACATACCCGCGCCGCCTCAATAAAGGCATATTCACTTGAGTCAACCTCGTGATATGAACCGTCCAGCAGCGTTACACACATATCCACTACCGGATAACCGGCAAACGGACCGTGCGCCATTGCACCAATAACACCCTTCTCAACCGCCGGAATGTATTCCTGCGGGATATTGCCGCCCTTGACCTTATTAACAAAGGAAAACCCGTGTCCCGGATCGGTCGGCTCAACCTTCATTACCACATGACCGTATTGACCGCGACCACCGGTCTGCTTCGAATGTTTGTACTGTCCCTCAGCCATGGCGGTACCGGTTTCACGATAGGCAACTTCAGGACGGCCTACTTCCGCGACCACACCGAACTCACGCTTCAACCGCTCAACCAGCACCTCAAGATGCAATTCACCCATACCTGATATGATGGTTTCCTCGGTCTCTTCGTCATAACCAACCACAAAGGTGGGATCCTCATCCGCCATATGCCGCAAAGCTTCACCCATCTTCTCGTTATCGTTACGACTGGCCGGCTTAATGCTGATGGACATCACCGGTGCCGGAAATTCAATCGACTCAAGTATTATCGGGGAATCCTTCATGCAAATAGTGTCGCCGGTACGGGTCTGCTGCAATCCGACCGCCGCGACAATGTCACCGCTACTCGCCGACTCAATCGCTTCCTGACGGTTCGCGTGCATCCGGATAATGCGGCCCAACCGCTGGTTTGTATCCTGAGTGCTGTTGTATACCACCGTCCCGCTGGAAATCTGCCCAGAATAAACCCGGATATAAGCCAATTTGCCCATATGCTTGTCGGCCACAATTTTAAACGCCAGCGCAGCAAAACGTTCCTTGTCGTCAGCCTGCAGTTCGTGCGTCTCGCCGTCATACTCCCCGTGGATAGCAGGCACTTCCACCGGCGACGGCAGATAATTGACAATCGCATCCAGCAAACGCTGAACACCCTTGTTCTTGAACGCAGATCCGCAGTATACCGGAACAATCCGCCGCTCAATGGTGGCCTTGCGCACCACCTCAATAATTTCAGCTTCGCTGATTTCCTGGCCTTCCAGGAATTTTTCCAGCAGGTTATCACACTGTTCCGCGCTCTTCTCCAAGAGGTTCTGCCGCCAGTGCATGGCGGCTTCCAACATGTCTTCAGGAATATCGGTCTCCTGAAAAGATGTGCCCATGTCCTTGTCGTCGTAGTAAACCGCGCGCATCTGCACTAAATCAATCAGTCCATTAAAGTTTTCAGCCTGGCCGATCGGAATTACCATCGGCACCGCATTCGCACGCAGGGTCTCCTGAATGGATTCGACCACCGAAAAGAAATCCGCCCCGATGCGATCCATTTTGTTGATAAATGCAATCTTGGGGACGCTGTACTTTTCACTTTGACGCCAGACCTGCTCGGATTGCGGCTGCACACCACCCACCGCACAGAAAAGCGCCACCGCACCGTCAAGCACCCGCAGACTGCGTTCAACTTCCGCGGTAAAGTCAACATGGCCCGGAGTGTCAATCAGCGTGATCCGGTGCTCGCGCCAACTTGTCGTTGTCGCCGCGGAATTAATCGTGATGCCACGCTCCTGCTCCTGGTCCATAAAATCCATCACCGCCGCTCCGTCATGCGTTTCGCCGATCTTATACGTTTTTCCGGAATAAAACAGAATCCGCTCGCTTACAGTTGTTTTTCCCGCATCAATATGCGCCATCACGCCAATGTTTCTAACTTTATCAAGTGCTATCGTCCGACTCATTAATTTCTCCTGTTATGCTTAAAAAGCTGGATAGACTCGCAGGTATTGGTTGCCAAGGCAAGAAAAATCTCATATAACTATACAAATTTGGTCAACCATTTTGTGGGTATTTCTTCAAGACTCCCGCGACCTTGTGTCGCGGGTGAATAAGATTGGCGGCATAAGCGTGTTGTTTACGCCAATCTTCCGCTCCTGCCGCATATAGCGGCAGGGGGCGGCTTACAGAAGATTGCCCACAAAAATATTGGAAAAACCACAAATTTCAGAAAGGCATATTAAAAAAATACATGAAAAAAGACGACTACAAGATACGGGCGGCGGGATTTGAGGACGCTGTTGATATTTCACGCATCATTCGGGCCAACCCGGAAACGCTGCTGGCCCGGCCGATCGGTGATATTGTGCAGAATATCGACCGCTTTCTGGTTGCACAGACCGCAAAAAGCATTTGCGGAACCGTTTCATGGCAGATTCTGCCGGAGATCGGTGCCCCCCATAATCCTTCAGTTGAGATAAAATCGCTGGCAGTCGACACTGACTTCCGCGGCCTTGGCATAGGTAAAGCTCTGGTGGAAAAGGCTATTAGCCAAATCCGCCTGCTGCATCCTGTTCAGATTATTGCCCTTACCTTCGCCCCGGAGTTTTTTGAAAAACTGGGGTTCCGGCAGGTGGCGAAAGAATCATTGATGCACAAGATTTATGCCGGATGCGTAAACTGCACCCGTTATGATTCGCCATTCACCTGCCCGGAAATTGCTGTCGCACTGGATATCCGCGCATAACATTGCCGCAAACGGTCAAAGCCGCTGAATACCAGACAGAGGGCGATCGTTAGAAGCAGGTTCACCACCGCATAATAATGCAGCGCCAGATTTGTAACAAATACCACCAGGAGTGCACCCGCCAAAAATCCACAGATTCCGCCCGCTACCAGTCCGCGGGCGGTGATGCCACGGCGCCACATTGCCACCAGCACCATTGCCAGTAATGGCGAGCCAAGACCGTTGATTACCTTGTTGACTATCTCGAAAAGACCGCCCAGATAGCCCAGCGGTAAAGCCAGCAGATAAACCAGCACCCCCATCAAAACAATCAGCCCCACCGGCCGCTGCAAACGCCCCGCATTGCCCCCACCACCGCCGGTGCGGTTAAAGTCGCTTGCAACAGTGACACTGCAGGCATGCATGCCGGAATCAAGGCTCGACATTGTCGCGGCCAGCATACCGGCCGAGACCAACCCGGCAAACCCCGGCGGCATTGAACTGAAAAACCGCCCGAGCAAAACCGCCGGCGGAACCCCCGTCCCATCATCAATCAGCCCCCCCGCAAACAATCCCAGTAACGCCAGCAACAACAGCACAAACGCCGCTGCCCAGGCATTAATCCAGATGCCCTGCTGCGCGGCTTTCAGGCTCTTTGCCGAAAGATACCGCTGCAAAATCATCTGATCCGCCCCGTATCTTGCAAAAAATGCCACAAATGTGCCGATCACCCCGCTCCAGAAGGAGATCCTCATGGTCGGATCCCAGCCCCAGAAGGCCGGATCATTCGGCAGCCACGGTTGCAGCAACCCTTTGGAAAGACTTTCCTCCAGCAAGCCGGAAAGACCGGCTTCGAATTGCATAACAGCAAAAACCAGCGCAAACACCACCGCGCCGAGCAAGACACAGAACTGCAAGACATCCGTCCAGATCACCGCCAGCAAACCGCCCCACGAAATATAGAGCACGGAAACGGTTACGGTAATGAACATGATTAAAGCCGGCGGAAGCCCGGTTATCGCTCCGACGATACGCCCCAGCGCATACAAAGCTGTCGCCATCCACGCCATGCGCCATAACAAAAACAAACCGGCCGCGGTCCTACGTACTTCTGAATTAAAACGGTCTTCCAGCCACGCATAGCCGCTGATCCCGCTCTGCTTTCGGAAAAACGGAATTATCCAACGCGCGACTGGCCAGGCAACAATCAGAAACACCGGCACGGAAATCAATACATACAAACCATGCCCGATCACTTCGGCAGGGAATGCACTGAAATTGATGGCATTAAACAACGTCACCATCACCGACAGACCCATGGCGAATGCACTGACCCGCCGGCCGGCCAGATAGAAATCCTCCGCATCACGTTCACGACGCCGCGCCAACAACCCGCAAGCTATCACCATGCCGACATATACAATGAATATCAGATAATCAATAACACCCAAAGTTCCCCCTTCGCCCTGCAATCACTGGCAACCTACTCAACCAGCCCGAACCCAAGCGCTTTCAAGGTCGCAGCAATCCCCGCGCCGGCACAGCCTAAACGCACCTTTGTAAAACGGAATTCACGCCGGACCGGATATTCCCGCCGCAAACGGTCAAAAGCTTTTGCACGTCCCCCGCCATCGCTTTCAGCAGTTGCCCTGAAGCGCCTGTCATCCGCTTCAATATCGTATACGCGTTTGACAATTGAATGCAAAAGCTCCGTTTCAGCAATTGCCCCGGCAGGACAATCGATGTAAGGAACTTCCGGCGGCGGCAGCAGATTATCAGGAGTCCAGTCGGCGTCAACCCCCAGATAGCGACAGGCGGCCTGATAAACCATCACCGTTCCCGCAACACGTCCCTCAAACGAATGTCCGGCAATGTGCGGCGTGGCAATATCAACCGCATTCATCACATCCAAACGATATTCCGGTTCCCCTTCCCATGTGTCTAATACCACATGTGCAAGCTGAGCACTTTGCAACGCCTCCAGCAGCGCATCACTGTCAACAATCCCGCCCCGCGCGGCATTCACCAATATTGCGCCCTTGCGCATTTTCGCCAGAAACTCCGCATCCACCAGCCGCAACGTCCGGTCAACACCATCGCGGTTCAAGGGAACATGCAAGGTGACAATATCGCTTTCCGCCAGCAGTTCCGGCAACTCAACAAAAGGACTGACTTCTCCGGCGGAATAATCACCCGCACGCGCCCGCGGCGGATCATTCTGCAATACCCGCATCCCCAGCGCACGCCCCTTCTCCACCACCCGGCGGCCGACATTGCCTACCCCAATCACTCCCAGCGTCTTCCCGCGCAGCGTAAAACCATTGCGCACCGCCAGCGTCAGCAGCCCCGCCACCAGATACTCCGAAACACTGTTGGCATTGCAGCCCGGAGAATAACACCATTCAATCCCATGCTTTTCCAGATAAGGGATATCGAGATGATCCGTACCGATCGTCGCCGTACCAACAAAACGCACGGAACTTCCCTCAAGCAAATCAGCGTTGACCTTGGTTGTCGACCGTAATGCCAGAATCTCCGCATCCCGCACATCCGCCGCGCAAATACTGCGCCCCTCCAGCACCCGCGCATCCCCCAATGTACTGAACGCCTCCTCAACATACGGCATGTTCGTTGAACAAACTATCTTACGCTGCATCATGTCTCCTGACTGTGACAACAAGTTGAAATTAGACATAACTGAAGGTGCAATATGACATAAACTATACAGATAATGCAATATTAGCGTTTACAAATATCCCGGAGCCCCGGCACCCCTCGCCATTCATCCGCAATTCCGGAGATCCGGGTGTAAGAGTACGTGTAAGAGTAAGGGGCTTCCGGTCCGCATGGTCTTACCGTACTCCTACACATACTCGTACACGCAAATCTCCCTCTTCTCTTCCTCCTGCCATCCGTGGGCCGGGTTTCCCATCCGTGGGTTATCATTCCCCA
>PXDI01000180.1 GCA_003565095.1 PVC group bacterium
CAGACTCACAAAAACACACCAACGCATATGTTTCATAATTCGCCTCGCAATCCCCCCGAGGGGGTCAGTCCTATATTTTAGTGATTTCTCATCTTTTACAAATTATTCGCGTGCTCAAGTTGACGCCATGACGCCATGCCCCGGTGACGCCGTTTACTTGTTTTTGTTCGACGTTTCACTTTCTACTTGCCACGTTTCCCGGCTCCCGCTGACCTCGTGACTTGGTGACCCGGTGACGCCGTTTTTTTATCAGGCCCAATGTCTCTTTTGTGTTCTCTGTGTTCCTTGTGGTTGCAATCTCTCATAAATTCCCGCCCACTCTATATTCCGCCGTGCTTTCCGCGACTTTTGATTGAGTATCAGCATGAATATCGAGCAAAATACTTAAAACCGGATCTTTATGAACAATCGAACTGGTTTTTTCACGCTTACTGCGCCAATCCAGTTTTTCGTCATCACAGTCGATCTGCCCGCGACGCTGACGCATAAATTTCACACAATCAAAAGTCTTCACACAGCACCTCCCTGGGCGTTCTGATTTCGAGAGAAGGATATCCCAATCGTTTACGAATGCAGACCATAATTTCAAACTATCGTCTCTGAACTCAATATCCTCACAGCCTCCCACAACAGAAGCATCCACATAAACCAGCATTTTTGCGGCCGGAAAACTGTAACTTAAACCAGCACTCAATTTATTACCCTACAGCCCCCAGAGAGGGGGTCAGTCCTATATTTTCATCATTTCTCATCATTCACAAGTTTTTGCGTGCTCAAGCTGACGCCATGACTCGGTGACTTGGTGACGCCGGTTTCTCTCTCCGGATCTAAGGTCTATGGTCCCCGTGTCCGCACACGCTCATTCTTCAGCAAAATTACGGAATTTTCGACACAAAAACAGCTCTTATTAACCTCCCCGTAAGTTAACAAATACACATCCCTTCAAACTTGGCAATCATTATAGGAAATGTTTAACAGAATTGCCACAAAAAAATCGGCACTTTGCGGATTAAATGCCGGGAACGGCAAACAGCGCAAAAAACAGCGCAACAACCGTATTTACAGCACTATCCGCTGTTTTTTGCGGGCACTTTCCATCGCCGCAAAGACCATTGCAAGGGACTTGATGTTGTCACGGCAGTCAGTCTGCGGCATTTGGCCGGTACGCTGGTAACGCAGCATCTCCGCCAGTGCCCCGCCCATTTGGGTCGGTTTAACTTCCGGAAGCATGACCGGCTGGACATCACGTTGCCAGATCAACCCGTCGCCGGCCTCCCCAAGCAGGCAGATTTCAGGCGCGGCATCGTTCTCATAGCGCAGGCCGCCGCGCGTGCCGGTAAACTGCCAGTTGCCGTTCCACGAAGTCTGAAAACCCTCCGCGCACCAACTGCCGCGGTAAGTAAAGACAACATTACCGGTCATTTCAAAAATGCAGGTTGCCGCGGCATCTCCACGGTACCACGAGCCGAAAGGATTAAATTCATGGGCATATACCGCCACAGGATCGCTGCCGCTCATCATCCGCGCCAGATCAAAATGATGTATCGCCATATCCAGCACCAGCGGACTCTCCATTTCCGCACGGAATCCCCCGAAATGTGCGCCAATGTAAAAATCGCAGTTTACAGTAGTCAGATCGCCTATATTCCCGCCAGTGACCTTATCACAACAGGCAACATGCAGCGCCTCCCAGCGCCGTGACTGGCTGACCATGTACAACTTGCCGGATTCTTCAGCCGCTTTCACCATTTCACGGGCAGCGGCCATACTGTCCGCCATGGGCTTCTCGCCGATAACATCACATCCGGCCCGCAAGGCCTTGCAGGTTACCGCGCAATGCGCGGCCGGTACCGTCAAATCCAGCACAAAGTCCGGGCGTATTTTGCTCAATACAGCGTCAAGATCACTCGATACAGCACAATCCAACCCATACGTATCACGGCGCGCAACCGCCGCCGCTTCATTAATATCCACGATCGCGGCAACATCCAACTGCTCTTCAATAATGTGCGGAATCCATGCCTTGAAAATACCGCCGGCCCCGACAATTACCACTTTTTCGCTGCTCATTTTCTCTACCCCCATGGGATTAGGGACGTTCTTTGTATGTTACTCATAATTAGCACTTTACCTATTTATTCAAACTCACAGACAGAGAACGCCGCCGCGGTATCAGAAGCGCCCACCGCGAGCTTACGCGTTACTCAAATCCCGCATACGTTTAAAAACGCCGTTACGCGCCATGAGTTCGTCGTATGAACCGGTTTCAACAATGCGACCATCCTGCATGACCACAATCCGGTCGGCGCGCCGGATGGTGGAGAGTCGGTGCGCCACGATAAAGGTCGTGCGCCCCGCAATCAATTCCTCCAACGCCGCCTGCACAAAATGCTCTGATTCAACATCTAAGGCTGATGTCGCCTCGTCCAGAAAGATTATTTTTGGCTCCCGGATAAGCGCGCGGGCAATCGCCAGTCGCTGACGCTGGCCGCCGGAAAGTGACGCCCCGCCCTCGCCCACCCAGCTATCCAGCCCATGCGGCAGTCGCGCCACAAACTCATCAACATGGGTTGCCTTAATTATCCGCTCCAGCAACACCGGATCCACCTGCTGCATACCGAAAGTGATGTTATCACGGACTGTCCCGGCAAACATCAACGACTGTTGCGGCACCACGGAGATATGCCGCCGCCATTGGCGCATATCAAGCTGCTCCATATCGTTACCGTCAAGCAGTATCCGCCCGCCGGTCGGGCGCCGGAAGCCAATCGTAAGATTTACAACCGTTGACTTGCCGGCACCGGAGGGTCCGACCAGCGCAATGCATTCACCGGGATTGACCTCTAAATTAAAATCACGCACCACCGGATCATCCCCGCAGCCAAAACCAAAAGAAACGTTCTGGTATTTTACCGCACCCTTCACTTCGCTGACAGCACGCTTTCCTTCGTTAAGTTCAAGATCGGGACACTCTAGCACTTCCCCGATCGAACGCACCGACTCCATGCCGCGCGCTATTTGCGGATAGGCGTTGGTCAGCATGTTAACCGAACCGACAATCTGCGTGAAAAGCGCCTGAAAGAGCACCACATCCCCAACCGAGATACGGCCGTTATAGCAGAACCAAAACCCGACCCCCAGTCCAACCAGCAGCGCCATCTGGAAAGTAACCCACGATGAAGACTGAAATACCGCATTAATGCGGTCAAGCAGATGCCCTTCCCGGCTGACCGACTGTACCTCGCGGGTGATCCGGTCCAGCGCCTGCTCCTCCACCCCGTGTGCACGCGCCACCGGAATCATCCCGATCATCTGCGTAACTTCGGCCGACATGGATTCAATATTATTACGAAAGGATTGATTTCTCCGGCGGATGGAGCCTTTAAACAGGCGGATCAACCCAATACATAAAGGTACAAGCACCACATACGTCATAAGCATCAGCGGTTCTTTCAGAAGCGTCAGCACAACGCAAAACACAATGGTCGTCAACCCCATGGTAGCGATCTCGCCGATATACATGCACATTCCCTGGATCTGCTCCACATCGCGCAACACCTTGGCCTGCAACCGGCCGCCCTCGGTCCGGTCATGAAACGCAAACGAAAGATGCTGCAAGCGGGTCACCAGCGCCAGCCGCAGGCGCTGCTCCATACGCCGCACGGTTCCGCTCAACATCCGGATGAAGTATGTGTGCATCGGAATATTCTGCACAACCAGCACAAAGCCGATCAGCGCATATACCATCAGATTGCGCATAGCTTCGGCGGAAGGATCGGACAGCACATCGATTGCCTTGCCGGTAATTATCGGCAGCACCCAGGCCGGCGACTGCTTGATGATAAACACCAGCAGCACCCACAGGTAGTATGCTGCACTCCGGTCGGCCAGATTCAGCAACGTGACCGATGGACGATGCACATGATAATTGAATTCCAGCAGCCGCGAACGGTCTTTTACGCTCATTTCTGACAATCTTTCCTGCTATCACGATTTGACAAAAGGCGCAACATAGACCGCACCATGCAAAATGCAAGCAGTAAAACGCAGAACTTCTATTTACATGCGACCGTAAATATGCCAAAACATAATCCATGAAAATTATTTATCTTGCTGTCATCTGTTTTCTGACCGTCTCCGCCGCCACGGCGGATGTCAGCCGCCCGTTTGTTTTATGGACACAGGGCGATATCGATGCCATGCGAAACCGCATCAAAAATGACCCCGCCTATGCTCAGCAGGTCAAAGATCTCGAACAAAACACGCCGCCGCTTGAAAGGGATTTCTTTGACCTCTGGCGTATTGCAGTTTTAGAGGATACAGCCGCCCGTGACCGCCAGAAGTCGCGGCTGCTGCAGGTTACCCGTTCAGCCGCACCACGCGGCGGCGCACAGTGGTTGACCGTTCTTCGCTATGACCTGCTGTATGATCAACTCAACGCTGCGGAAAGAGATGAAGTTGAGGCCTTTTTTCGCAGCTATATTCAACATGCCGTTTTTGAAAATGCACTTTTTGATCCGGAAGTGTTCAATGATGAGCGCAACTATTCACGCTATCATGCCCATTACCACCGTATCAATAACTGGCTGCCGAATATCACCTTTCCCCGGATTCTCGGCGCCAACCTGATGGCCGCTGCACTTCAGGATGAAGACCTGATCCGCCGCACATGGGCCCATTACGGCTCATTTAAGTGGTATCTTGACGATTACCTTACCGACGGCGGATTTTATGGCGAGGAGATCGGCAAAATGCATGCCACCCCCGGCGAAATGCTGGTGTACTGCATCGCTTTGCAGAATCTTGGACTGAATGAACTGGGCTTTGGTTATCGCGGACGCCATGGAGCAACTATACGCGGTCATATTGAGTCGGTATTAAAGCTGGGCTTTCCGGTGGTTGAACTGCATTCGGGCAGTCCGCATCTGCCACGCATGACCGCCGGCGACCTGCGCGGCCCGGAAAGAGATAAGCAGGGCTTGCGCGCCTTTCAGAGCTCCATCATAAAAGGATGGCTGCCGGACGGTAGCGGTGACAGCGGCCGCTGGGCCGCACACGGCGCGTGGGGCGGAGAAATCCGCGGAAATCATCCGCAATGGGATGGATATACCGGCTTCACGCCCAAAATGCAGATTCCATTCTGGTTTGAAATTGCACACAAACAATGGCCGGATGCCGGATTTGACTATTTTCTGGCCTTGATGCGCAAACCCGGCGCAGAACGCTTCCTCCCTTCAATTTACGTCAACCTGCCGGCGATTGATCCCGGCAAAACGCAGGCACCGTCCGCCCCGTCATGGGTGGCGGAAAAACGCGGCTTCATTATGCTGCGGGCGGAGGAAGCGCCGGTCTACTGGGAATCCGCCGCGCCGGCTGTCGGCATGCGACTGGCCACCCCCTATGCACATGATGTCTTCGATAACTTTGCACTGACCGGTTTCTACGCATACAACCGCCCGCTTTTTATCAACCGCCAGATCGGCGGCTATGCCGCTAATTGGACACGCAGCGTTCTCAGTCATGCCGGAGTCAAAGTGGATGGCACCGAACCGGCTTTTACCGAATTGTCCGAAGTGCGCTATAATTTTCAGGATCGCATAAAATTTGCCGCGGCGTTCTCTCCCGCGCTGTATCCCGACATCAATGCCTCCCGCGCGCTTTTTCTAACAAAGGAATATCTGCTGGATATTTTTGCCCTGAGCGATCGCAACGACAAAGAGCGCACCTATCGCTGGGCGCTGCATCCGCTGGGAGTCGCCGAACTTGATGAACGCTGGAGTGCACCGCAGCGCTTGACCGGACAGTTGGGCGCTTCCGAACGCGACATTGGAACCGCGACACGCCACCGCCTACTGACAGGACCGCAGAACGTTCTGGATACCTTCGGGGACATGCGTATCCAAACAACCGCCGACGACTGGCGGTTGCGCATTGTCCAGCAACCGGTCATCCCGGAAGATCAGCGGCTTTTACCGCAGGAATGGTATGCAAGAGCCGTTGGACTGAATCTGCGCATGCTTGCCGCACCCGGGACAGTGCTGGCCGCCGGAACCACACCGCTTACTTTCACCCCCGAAGACACCCCTTCACCGGAAGATGAACCCGCCATGCACGAAGTGACAGGCACCAGCATACTCGTCCGGCGCGATCATCCCGCAACTGTCTTTGCAGCCATGTATGAACCGTTTGAAGGCGGCAGCGAAAAAATCAACACCTTCCGGCGCATTGCGGAAGAGCCTGACTTCATCGCCGTGGCGGTCGGATCTGAAACAGAAACAGTCCATGATTTTGCAATGGTCCAATACAGAGACACCGGCCGCATCTCAAAAGCTGAAGACAGCAGCAACGGTGCCGTCTTCGAATTCCGCGATCATGCATTTATCCGAATCAGCCCTGATACAATCGAGGTTTTCGGGGACCTGCGATTTTTACAGATCCCGGTGGCTGCAGAAAATGTCCGTTACTATCATAATGGACGGCTTTCACCGGCAGAGATAGAAAACGGCATACTGAAATACGCCGCCCCCGGCGGGTGAGGATGATGGCAAATCATGGAGTTCATTTGCCGAAGATCAGCGCAGCCGTTGCGCGCATATATTCACGGCCGGCAGGCTGGTAATTCAGCAGCACGGTGTCAAACGAGTCCCCCACGCAGAACGGAAACGGATTATTGGCCAGCACAATAACCGGTTTGCCGGTGGCGATAAATTCATCTACCAGGCCATTGATTGACCCGCCGACTTTGTAATGGAAATAGTTGGTTGTAACAATCACATCAAAATCTTCGCTGCGCAGCCGGCGTCTGACACGCTCAATATCCGCTTCCGGCGGCAGGTCGGCAATCTCAACGCAAGCGACATGCCGGCCGATCCGGCTTAGCTCCTCCCACAAAAGCCCCGGATGCGAATCGGCATTGTTGGCAGCAATCTGCGTTACAAACGCCTGCTCAATCAACAGCACTTTTGCATCCGCCGCCAGCGGCAGCACTCCGGCGCGGTCACGCAGCACCTGTACCGATTTTTCCGCCGCTTCACGCGCCGTTTCAAGAATTACCGGATCGTGTACAATCTTCTCAGCGTTTTCCGAATCGACTAAGCCGTTATTATTTAACAGCCCCATATCGCAACGCATGGCCAGAATCCGTGCCAGTTTTTCATCAACCTCCGTTTCTGGCAGCAACCCCGAACGGATGGCTTCCGCGATCCGCTTCAGAATCACCTGGCGCACCGGACTCTCATCACGGCACAGCACCATGTCAATTCCGGCCTGCAACGACATGATAATCGCATCCGTCATTTCATACTGCTTGATAATCCCGCCCATCATCATGTTGTCGGTAACCAGCACTCCCCGATAACCCATCTTCCCGCGGATATAATCCTTGAGGATGCGCGGTGACAGCGTCGCCGGCAGCTTGCTTTCACCCAGCGCCGGATAAATGCAGTGCGCCACCATGATGCCCGGCAGCAGCCCGGCTTCCGCCAGCGCACCGAAAGGACGGATGTGCGTGTTTTCAAGTTCATCCAGCGGCACATCCATAACCGGCAGCCCCCAGTGGGCATCCGCAGTCGATTCACCCCGCCCCGCAAAATGCTTGCCGACCGCGCTCACTCCGCCGTCTTTCAGTCCGCGAAAAAACTGTGTGGCGCAGCGGATGACATCATCGGCATTGTTACCGAATGAACGCGGGCCGATTTCCGGATTATTGATATTGGTATTTACATCCAGCACCGCCTGGACGGTATTGATTCCGCAGGCGGCAGCCTGACGGCCGACCGCCAGCCCTGCGCGGTAGATAAGCTCAGGATCGTTAGTTGACGCCAGCCCCAGCGGATAAGGAAACAGGCGTGCCCCGCCCAGCAGATCATCGGTGCCGTTACCTTCCTGATCGATTACAAAATGAACCGGTATGGCGCCGGAAGACGGCTCAACATAGCTCCGCAAACAGTTCAGAAACTCTGCATACTGGCCGGTCGTCAAAACCGGCGGATGATTGGTGAATGACAGATCTTTGCAGAGCCCCGCCGGATGATGCACGGACTTCAGCGTCATATCGTCGTGCTGATCTCCTGGGCGCGCATAACTATGCAATGTCGCCAGTGTTGTGTGCCGCGCCTTCATACTGATCCGGATCCCGCCGACATGATAGTCCCGTATCAGCTCCGTCATATCCGGGGTCAGCACCGTACCGTTCATCCCCAGAATCACCAGTTGCCCGGCCTTCTGCTCCGTCGTCAACCGCCCGATTGTTTCTTTAATCCATTCGCTGTTTTCTTTCATAACCTGCATCATTTACCAAATCCCGCCCCCGATGGCAACCCTGCGAAAAGCGGCCATCAGCCGGAAACAGTTTGTCATCTGTGCCCATCGCGGCTAGATTATATTACATGAGTGCTTCTGTAATAAACAATGATGACGTTTCGAATACGTTGCGGGAGGTATTTGGCTTCTCAGATTTTCTGCCTAATCAGGAAGCGGTCGTTAAAAATATTCTCTCACAAAAGGATACCGTCGCCATCATGCCGACCGGGGGCGGCAAATCACTGTGCTACCAGCTCCCTGCCCGAATCCTTCCCGGCACCTGTCTGGTCATCAGCCCGCTGATCGCACTTATGAAAGACCAGGTCGATGCCGCTCAGGCCAACGGACTGCGTGCGGCTTTTCTGAACAGCTCACTTTCCGCTTCCATGAAACGCCGCGTCGAAGCCGACCTGCTTTCCGCAAGACTCGACCTGCTGTATGTCTCCCCGGAACGTTTCGCCATGCCGGAGTTTATCGAGCGCCTCAAACAAATCAAAATGGCCTTTGTCGCAATTGATGAAGCGCATTGCATCTCAGAATGGGGACACGATTTCCGCCCGGATTACCTGAACCTGTCAACAATCGGACGCGATTTTCCGGAGGTTCCCGTTGCCGCTTTCACCGCAACGGCCACCCACCGGGTGCAGGAGGATATCGTCACCCGCCTCGGCTTGCGTAACCCGCACATCATCCGCGCGTCATTTAATCGCCCGAACCTTTTTTATAAAGTTGTTCCGAAAAGCAGACCGTCAGAGCAGATCCTGAAATTCGTCAGCGCCCGCCGCGGCGAGGCGGGCATAATTTACCGGACCACGCGCAAAAGTGTCGAACAGACCGCGGAGCTGCTCTCGCGCCATGGAATCCGCGCCTTGCCCTATCATGCCGGACTTGATGACGCTCAGCGTATCCGCAATCAGGAAGCCTTCAACCGTGATGATATACAGGTGATCGTCGCCACCATCGCCTTCGGCATGGGCATCGATAAATCAAATGTCCGCTACGTTCTGCATGGTGACCTGCCGAAAAATGTCGAGGGTTACTATCAGGAAACAGGACGCGCCGGACGCGACGGCGAACCCGCGCAGTGTCTGCTGCTGTTCGGGTACGGCGATATACCCAAGCTCCGTTTCTTTATCGACCAGATGCCGGATGAAGCCGAACAACGACAGGCGCTCAGATGCTTGAACAACATGATAAATTACGCCTCAGTTTATGCCTGCCGCCGTAAACAGCTTCTGAATTATTTCGGCGAAGAACTGGAGTCCATCGCGAAATCATCCACGCTGTGCTGCGATGTCTGCTCGGGGCAGGTGGACCGGATTGAGGCCACCGTCGATGCACAGATTGCAATGTCGGCGATTGCCCGCACGGGACAGCGTTTTGGCATTACCCATGTGGTGGCAGTAATTTGCGGCGAGGATACACCACGCATACAAACGCTCGGTCACGACCGCTTGAAAACCTATGGAGCCGGCCGGGATAAAGACCGCCGTCACTGGCGGATGGTTATCGACAATCTGCTCAGCCAGGGACTGATTGAACAAAGCAAAGGTGAATATCCCGTACTGACGCTCGCCGCTGACGCAAAGGATGTGCTGTTCAATAGCCGTCCGTTTTACATGCTCAAAAGCGAGGTGCTTTCCATCCCGGCCCGCCGCGGCAAAGGCAGGGGAACTCAAGGTCGCACAGGCGCAACGGATATTCTGGACTACGATGAAGCGCTTTTCGAGAAACTGCGCGTACTGCGCAAAAAGCTCGCCGGCGAACAGGGCGTACCCCCTTATGTTATTTTCAGCGACCGATCCCTGCACGAAATGGCCCGCGATTGCCCGACCAATGCGGCTGAGTTGCTAAATATCTCCGGCGTCGGCGCAGCCAAACTGACCCGCTATGGCAAAGCTTTTCTTGATGTGATAAACAGCAAATAAGTTACGTCTCATATGAGCTCACCGGAAATCAAGCAAGTCCGTGACCAAACAGCAATTGATACGGTTGCCATGCTGGCGGATGAAATCTGGCACCGGCATTTTGTCCCGATCATTGGACGGGAACAGGTTGATTACATGCTGGATAAATTCCAGAGCGCGACCGCGGTTGCCGGACAGATCAAAAACGGTTATGAATACTATCTGATTTACGACGGCCCGGCCCCCGCCGGATACTTCTGCCTTGTACCGCCCGCTGCCGAAAAAGAGGCACAGCTCAGCAAATTGTATCTTCTGAAGCATAAACGCGGAACCGGCCTCGGCTGCTGCATGCTCGCATTCTGCGAGCAACGCGCGCGCCAACTCGAATCTGCAAAACTATGGTTGACCGTCAACCGCCATAACCACAGCGCCATCGGCTTCTACGAACACAACGGCTTCATCAAATCCGGCACCCTTGTACAGGATATCGGCCAAGGTTATGTTATGGACGATTACATAATGGAGAAAGCCGTCTGACGAAGCATACCGGTGATGCTTGAACTGTTGTATCGGAACTAGAGTAATTCTCAAAAGTTTTGTCTTGATCTCGCTCGCTGACCTTGGTCGGCGAGCGGAAGAATTGAAAGAAGGATGAGAACAAAAAACAAACACAAATGAGCCAACATTTAGCAAGATATTGATAAATGTTTCTCTTATTTTGCTCTTTTCGGGCTCGAAAATGTTTATTTCCTGATCTGCCTAGAACCGATTTTTCCGTCTGCCGACGCGAGGTCCGCGGACGGGAGAGACTGCGTTCAAGGTCGCCAGTAAGTTCTGCCAAATCGCAGAAGAAGCCTAAAGCTATGTCGCACTCACGGGGACAAATATCATCGGTATTCTCAGGTATTCTAGCTGCAAAAGGGATTAAGGGACGTCATTTGAGGGATTAAGGGACGTTCTTTGTTAATCTATTATATAGAACGACTTGTCTATTTATTTTTACATAAAGAAGGTCGACCGCGACGGAGGCGAAATCGTCCACCACGGGCTCTGACGGTCTGTAGATATCTTTCAGAACCAACCGCAACATACTGACTGTGCCTATCCATCCATTCATCATCTTCCGTTGATGACAAGACATCTCCATAGTATTTCCTTTCTTCATCGGAAAGGTCGCTGCCGTATAAATATTTATTTCTATCAGTCAGTTCGTCATTTTTACCCACAACATAATACTGAGCGCTGGACCATTGATATTTCCACGCCTTATCAACGAGCATTGCCCTTACCGGGTTGCGCTCTATGTAACGGCCACACCTGACCAGATAATCACCGATCTCCACAGGCTTACTTTTATATCTTCCCTGCCAGAAAACGCCGGATGTTCCGTGTCGCCTATGATGATACTGCGCATATACCTGCTGCAATCCGCCGGCAAATGCTCGCAAATTGTAACTGCTCAGGTAGCCGCCCCAAGGCGGGCGGCCACCTGAGAGTGTTTGGCGTTTAGCTCGATTCGGTGCGTTATTGGGGGGTATCACGAGGTGTCGTGGTTCGGCAGGAACGGG
>PXDI01000007.1 GCA_003565095.1 PVC group bacterium
ACCTTCGGCGGATGAATATGCGGCGGCCAATTTGCCGGTTTGAGCTGGCCCGGTCTCCAGTCGGGGAGCGGGATATTGTTAATGCGTCTTGATTTCCCGGCGCTTGCGAGTATTATATCGAAGCAGATACACGACACAAAACAACAACCGGCAGCCATATTCGAATGACTTTAACGCTTCAGGATATCAAGTCCCATCTCTGGAAGGGGATCAGGGTCTTCACTTTTCACGTTATTACATGAGTTGGATTGTGTTGATACTCTGGAATTATGGCACGACCATTGAGGAAACTGATTGAGGGGCTGGTGTCACGTGATGTAGACAGAAAATCGCGAGTTGCGATATTATCAGAAATGTTTGGGCGAAAAGTGTGAAAAGTGAAGACCTGGCCCTAATTTTTCACATTCCTCATAATAACGAATAGCTTCGTCGAATTCGGTGTCCGCGCGAGGGTGGAAGGAAAACTTCATCTGGCATACTTCTGTCGGATCTTCGCGAAGACCTCTTCCCCGGGAACCAGTTCGACTTCCCCTCGATCGATCTCGGCGACTCGCCGTTCGGCTTCTTCCGCCCACATCCTGTCGATATCGGGGCGAGTAGGAAGGTTGAGACTGGACAAGATCCGGTCGACAAGGTCTATTCGTGCATCTGCAGGAAGCTCCAGGGCTTTGTCAACGACTCTGTCGGCTGCTGTTGGCATTGCTTCTCTCCTTTCGTCTCCCTCTTTTCCTGAGTTCCACATTGGGACACCCAATCAGCAGATAAGGTCGTAGAGTTGCTGCTGTTCGGCATCCATCTGCAAGAGGATATGCTGTTGCTGAGGATCGTTCGGCAGCCTGAAGCTCATTTCATACATCGTTTGCGTTAACTCGGCGGCGCGTTTGGGACTCATCGGGATGCCGGCTTGATGCAGCCGGCGTTCCAGCTCCTTGTAGATCGCATACGCCACAAAGGCGACGAGTACATGGGCTTCTATGCGCTTTCGCCGCCGATGATACATCGGACGTATCCGCAGATCGGTCTTTGATATTCGAAAGGCCTTTTCCACATGCCACAGTTGCCCATAGTTATCGATCACTTCCGTGGGGGACAGTTTCGTGTTGGTCAGAAATCCCTTCAGTCCGTCCCATCGTGCGGCTTGCTCGATCTTTGTGTCGTCGATTTCAATGGATACCTCGCCGGTGAGCTTCAGGAACTTGTTGTACCCCCGGTTATTCAGATGCTCTTTTGTCATTCGGCCCGAGCCGACCCGCTTACGGAGTCGAGCCAAGCCACGCTGGCGGTTGCGAGCATCCTGTTTTGCTCGCTGATCGGAATAGGCCACGATTAACCGACACCCATCGCCACGTATGATCTCCATGCTTTGGCCATTGATTCGGCCATGGCACTTTTGAAGGATCGCGTTCTGGATCGCTTGGGACTCGTTGCGGATCCGGGCCGCCACAACAAACGGATATTCCTGACGATTCAACATCTGGAGATTATTCTGGCTAAGCATGGCCGCATCAGCGACAACCACTGGTTTGCCAAAGCCATACCGTTTCTGGATGCTTTTCAGCACCGGCAAGAGCGTTTTGCCCTCGAATGTGTTTCCCTCGAAGATGTCGTAGCCAATCGGATAGCCGTTCTGTCCAACCAGCAGACCGAGCATGATCTGAGGGTTCTGGAACTTCCCGTCCTTGGAGAAGCCGATCTTTCGCAAGTCATCTTCGTCGTCCGCCTCGAAGTAAAGACTCGTCATGTCGTAGAAAACCACGCTGATGTGTTTGAGGACTTTGCGAGAATGGTGATAGGCGATCTGCTGTGCCAAAGAACGGTGCTGATCGTTTAGCCGATCCAGAAAGCGATAAACGCTCTCGCTGGAGATCGTTTTGCCGCGATAGCGGTAAAGGTAGTCCACGGTCTTGAGCTTGCTGGTGGGATAGACCAACCGGGCAACGACAATGTCCCGAAACAGCTCCTCGGGGATCACATCAAAGCCAATGTTGTCAAAGAGCCGACCGAAGATCAGTTCAGGCCCCATGGTGCGAATAGAGGCATTGCTGAGTAATTGCACAAAATCCAGGACCACGGCGTTGTCATGCTCATCTTTTGGAAAGAGTGAGTACTGTCTACTCTGACGGGCAATGAAAGACTTGCCGACTTCAACGAGCCGCTGGACCTCATCTGCGCCGCAAGTCGAGCCGATCGTCTTGACAACGCGATAGCCGTCAGACTTATCGACGACCTGAACGCTCACGGACCCGGACTTGTTGGGCTTCTTTCGGACGAACATGCACCGATTCTACCCACGGGACACCCAATCACGCAATCGCCTATTTGCAAATCAAGGACTTACATCAGTTTTTCAAGGCAGCGTGGAAGTCAGGATTTGTATTGACAGAGGAAGCGGAAAATGGTTGATTGTGATTATGGCAAGACCATTAAGAATTCAGAATGAGGGCGGATGGTACCATGTGATCAACCGCGGCATAGACCGGTCGACCATCTATCGTGATCAGAGGGATCGGAAGCGTTTCCTGGAACTGCTGGAGAAGGCGAGCGGGATGCATATGCTTGAAGTGCACGGGGATGACACTGAAGGAACTTGGGGATGCGATTGGCAGTATGGATTACG
>PXDI01000025.1 GCA_003565095.1 PVC group bacterium
GTCTGCGGCATGGGGCGAACTGTTCACCATGCGGGACATCAGGAAGAGTCCTGTCTCCATCCATTGAATCTGCTTCATTCGTAAGAGAGCCATTGATTACGCCTGGTCGTGGTGTGCCTTTTTAACCCGCATATCTCACAAAATTTCGGCGCGAGGTCGTGCAGGGTGCTACCAGTACAGTGCCAAACGGTGAAACGTCCGTAAATCTGCAATCGTATCGGATAGTGCACTATGTAAAAACATTCCACACGATGCTTTTCGAACTATCTGTCTGTCCCCGGGCGCCTGTCCCCGGGCGCCCCTGTCCCCATAATCCCGGTCCCAATAATCCCGGAAAGCGGCTTGCATTTATTATATAAAGCGTTATCTTGAAAATGATAATGAGAATGATGATTTTGATATTAGCGTTATATTTAATCATGCCCAGTCAACCAAATATGCTGCGTGGTGCTGATGACGAGAAAGCGTGGCCGCGGGCGGTAGAGGGGTTTGTTTCTCCTGAGCCGGGAGAGCACCCGCGGTTGTTTTTCCGCAGAAGCGAAATTCCTGAGTTACGCCGGCGTCTGGAGACTGCCGAGGGACAGGCGATTTTGGGTCGATTGAAGAAAGTTCTTGGCGGTGGTGAGGCGCTGCCGCGTTATTATCAGGCGGCAACCGAAGCGTATGAAGATGCGGCGGCGGCCGGCAGCCGTGACGTGGTATCCAGGATAGATGATCTGCTCCCCGGCGGACAATCTTTATCCGGCACTGATTTGCTGGACTTGCTGTCTGACGAAGAATCTCCTGAAGCATCTGTTCCGCGTCCGCCCTGGGCCCGGGAAGAGGGGGTATACCTGTTTGATGATCTGCCAACGGGAGCATACACGGTTTCTCACGCTGCCGGGTTTGCCTTTTTGTGGGTATTGACCGAAGAGCGGCGTTATGCTGATTTGGCGCGCGAGAGTGTGGAGTTGGCGCTACGCGGTCAGCGCGACCGCGACAACCGTTATTCGCTGGTGAATCCCGGCGGCATGCTGCGCGCGGGGCCGTCTCTGGCATGTTATGCTATGGCATATGATTTGTGCTACGACGCGTGGCCGGAAGAATTCCGCCGTGAGTTAGCCCTTTACATTCAGAACTACGACGGCGGCGATACCGGGCGGGACGGAGGATCGCGCCAGACATTGGAGTTGTTGTGTCATAGTCCGCGGATGTTTCCGACCAGCAATCACTGGGGAATGCAGGTTGGGGGTGCGACGCTGGCGCTGCTTGCGATTAAGGGGGATCCCGGCACCGATGCGGCGCTGATCAGCCGGCATCTTGAAGCGGTAACCCGCAATACACATGCGCTTTTTGATAGTGGTTTCGGGTCGCGCGGAACACATTCCGAAGGTCACCACCCAACGCGTATGACGGCGGCCTGGATCGGTCCGGCCATGACCGCGCGGCGTAATGTGCTGGGAGAGGACTGGGTAACGGGCAATCCCAATATGGAATATCTGTGTACCCGCTGGATTTATGAGATAGTGCGTTATGGGGACAACTTACATGTGGCTATGTTCGGACGCTATGCTGATCCCGGTTTCAGCCGCCGCGGCTTGAACGGCGGAGATTTTGCGCAGGGGTTCGGTTATTCCCCGCGCGAGCACCTGCCGGCCTTAAAATGGTTTCATGAAAACGTAATAGATCCACGGCCGCTGGATGAGCGCGATTTTGATGCCGTGGAGTATCCGCATCATGCGGTGCAGGCTTTTGTGAACTGGCCGCTGGATGTTGCCGCCATGAATCCGGCCGATGTGCTGTGGCAGCGGGTTTATCTGGATTACCGCAAGGGGCATGTGGTTTTCAGAAACGGTTGGCATGCGGACAGTTCTCAGGATATTGCGGTTTCTTGCAGCATCGGCACACGGCGCGGTTACGGCGGGGTTTGCGGGGGCGGTCCGGTAATGCTGCTGGCGCACGGACGCAGGCTGGAACTTCCTTGCAATCTGCATCATGCCGGTTCGGTTTCGTATTTGCGGGCGGCGGCGGATGGCTCCGGTGTGCTGAGTCTTGTGGTTAAGAACACTTATCTGGCGGTTGATTTCAGCGGGGCATCCGGTGCGGATGTTCTGGTGGTAATGACGGGGGATGGGGCTGGAGAAGCATCGCATATGGCAGTGGGGCCGACCGCGGTAAAGACCGTGGAAAGCGGTTGGCAAATGTTTGCAGTGAGCGTTCCCGCACTGCCGGACAGTGCGTTCAGGGTTGAAGGGGATGTGCTGCACATCGGTGCCCAAACGGTTATCTGGCGCGAAGGCCGCCTGCATCTTGGTAAAATGGCGGAGAGTGAGGTTTTATATGAGAATGAGGGGCATTTTATAAGCTATAAGGAACCTTCGCCTGATCCTGAAAAGGAAGCCGAGCGCCGTCGGCGCGAGCTTGAGCAGCAGCTTCAGGAGCAATTAAGTGAAGCGCGCCGGTTGATTGCGGCCGGTCAGCGTGAGCTGGCGCGGAAGGTGCTCGAAGGCATAATACGGCAGGGCGGGCGTACTGAGCAGGTGGCTGAAGCGCGCCGGATGAATGACCAGTTGCTGCTGGACATGGCCACGGACGCGATTGATTTCGGTTTTTAATTCGCCGGGGCTTGACGCGGCGGAATTAAATGGGGCATTATCTTCACATGACTAATTTGCCACAGGAGAATACCCGTCCGGACTGGGACACATATTTCATGGACATTGCGCATGTTGTAGCGCGGCGCGGCAACTGTTCGCGCCGCAAGGTTGCTGCGGTGATAGTAAAAGACCGCCGGATTATTTCTACCGGCTATAACGGTACTCCGCGCGGGGTGAGAAACTGTTTTGAGGGCGGTTGTGCGCGGTGCGCCAGCGATGTGCCGTCGGGCGGCGATCTTGGTGAATGCATCTGTTCACATGCCGAGGAAAATGCGATCACCCAGGCGGCCTATCACGGCATTGCCGTACGCGATGCCTCCATTTATGTTACACTGAATCCCTGTCTGATGTGTTCGAAAATGATAATTAATGCCGGGATTCGTGAAGTGATTTACGAGGAAGAATACCGCTTTAGCGCTCAAACGAAGGCGCTGTTGACCGAGGCGGGGGTTGCGCTGCGTCAATATCAGCGCTAACCGGATTTTAGCATCAGCGTAATGGTATTTTTGCCATGATTGACTATTATTCCGTCAATGAATGCGAAGCAGAAAACTGATAATTATGAGTTTCCGGCCAGTCGATGGTGGTGGGGCGTAGTACGTCGCCTGTCGGAACATTTTGTTTTGGCGCATCTCATTATCTGTTCAGTCGTATTTCTCTCCGTACCGTTATACGCTACCGAAACCTTGGTGCTGTACGAGTTTACCGGCAATACAAACAGCCCAACGGCCAAACACGACAGCATTGTTGCCAGTCATTTTGGTATATCTCCATCAGTCGTGATCACTTATGGATCAACAGGCACATGGCCGGGGTCGGGAACGCCGTATGTGGAGCGCACTGGAACGGGAAGCTGGAACGATACAGAGCAAACCGGAGCGCGTCACTGGCTGTTTTCTCTGGAGGGTTCCGGTGGGGGTGCATTCTCTGTTTCCAGAGTAAGCTTTAACTTTACACGCACGACAGCCGGACCAGATGAGTTTGCGCTTGAAATCAATGGAACGACCGTTGCGACCTGGTCCAAGACTGATACAACTATCGATACGTTTTCGGAAGATATTTCCAATTCTGAATTCGAGAATGTTGAATCGGCTACAATTCGCATATACGGATGGGTCAGTGACGCAACTGGTAACGGAGCCTTCCGAATCGACGACGTCAAGGTCGAAGGAAGCTTGAAGCCGTCCAATCCCTCGGATTTCACGGCCACGGTGCATGATCACCAGCGGATTGATTTGTCATGGGCGTTGAATGCCGATGATGACGACGTAATGGTAGCTTGGAACAGCAGCGATGATTTCGGTGTACCGGAGGATGGCGAGACCTACAGCGTGGATGATGAATTGTCCGGCGGCGGTACTATTCTTTACAGCGGCAACGCTATCGGTTTTGAGCATACGGGGCTTGACGCTAATGTGGTTTATCATTACCGCGCGTGGTCGTTAACAGCCGAAGGTGATTATTCCGGGGGAACGGGTGCTGCGACGACTACAGATAACCTGCCCGCACCGGTGGCGGCTGATGCAACCGCGATCGCCGTAAACCAGTTCACCGCCAATTGGGCAGCGGTTGGTGGTGCAACCGGGTATGAACTGGATGTGTCTTTGCACGAAACTTTCTCGGTTCCCGGAGCTGCTCTGTTGTCAGAAGGTTTTGAGGGTGATTATCCTCCGGCGGGCTGGACACACAATAGCACGGATCAGTCATCTACTTATGCGCACGAGGGAACATATAGCGCCCGGCTTACGGCTGCCGATGATTATTTGATTACGCCTTTGATAGATGAGCCCCACAGCCTGAGGTTCTGGAGTTATACCACAAAAGCCGATCCGGGTGTGATTGTCGAATATGCTTCCGATATCGCCGGACCATGGACGGAGTTCGCGGAAAGTCCGTTTTCCGGTGATACCGAGCAGTGGAACGAACGGGTCATTGACCTGACTGACCTTACGGACATATATGTGAAGTTTAGAAAAAGCGGAAGCGGAAATTTGTATATTGATGCCTTGAAGGTGGCGGGAGCTGATGATCCGTCGCTGCTGTCAGAATATGCGGCGCGGGAGATTGCCGGTGGTGAGACCACATCGGCTGCGGTCACCGGACTGGTAAGTGCCACTACTTATTACTACCGTTTGCGGGCAACAAATGCCACGAGCACCAGCGGGAACTCCGGTTTGGTGGAGGTTCAAACATTGCCGATGCCGGCGCCTGAGGCGCAGGCGGCGGAAAATATCACCTCGGGCACATTTGATGCCGGTTGGAGTGTGGTTGCGGCGGCCACGGGCTATCGTCTGGACGTTGCGCGTAACAATGAGTTCACGGATTTTGTGCCCGGTTATGAAAACTGCGATGTCGGCAATGTGACAACCCATACAGTGACCGGTCTGTATGCCAGTGTAACTTATTATTACAGGGTGCGGGCATACGATGGCGGTTCGGCAAGCGTCAGTTCAGGGACACAGTCCGTGACGACAACGCTTAAGCCTGAACCCGCCAACCATGCAACCGGGTTAAATGCTTCAACTGTAACCCATCGAACGATCGTGCTTAACTGGGCGGATGCGGTTGAGGGGATTCTTCCTGACGGGTATCTGGTGCGCGGGTCAGTTAATGGATTTGACGGCATCCCTGTGCCGGTTGACGGAGTGAATGTTGCCAACAGCACAACTTGGTCCGGCGGGCAGTATGCCAACAAGATCAATCAGGGCATAGGGGCGGACATTCTTACGCAGTTGCAGCCGGAGCAGACTTACTGTTTCAAGCTGTTTCCCTATGCCAATCAGTTCAGCACCATTGATTACAAGACAGACGGGGATGTTCCGCAAATAATGATTACCACTACGGCTGCCCCGTTTGAAGACATGGAGGATGCGTCAAAGACCGCTTATGCAGCAGGGGATGTTGAGCTTAAATCCGGTTGGTGGCATTTTGATGATGCACTGCTGGGAATTACGGCAAGCGACAAGCGGCTGGATCAGCGTTCGGCGCGCATTCGTAATCTCGGGTCGATCAGCATGTTGTTTGATGTTGAGAATATCGGTCGTATTTCTGTTGAGCATGCCGACTATGGTGCGGATGCCGGCGGCAGGTTTGTTATTGAGTGTTCTGAAGATGGGGGCGTGAGTTGGTTTCAGCTTGGTTCTGAAATCGAGTGCGGAACAATTCTGCAAACGGTATCTGTGCGTTTGCTGCAGCCCTTGAACGGTCGTTTACGTATTCGGAAGACCGCTGCGGTCGGCGAGGAAAGCCGTATTAATATAGACAACATAAGGTTGGATCCGCCGGGTGAGCGCGGGACGGTGTTTTTTCTACGTTGAGCATGGCGGTTTGGTTTTTGAAAAGACGCTTAATTTTTGATGCAGCACCTGACGCATGTTCCCAGGCCGGGTTTGCTCCATACCAAAAGTTCTGCGCCGATTGATTCGGCGCGGTGCTGCATAATGCTGGTGCCCATGCCACCGGTCCCGTCACGGAAAATAAAACCTGAGCCATTATCGGTGATCAGCAGGCAGGCTGCTCCGTGGAGCCGTCTCGCGCTGAAGCGCAATTTTGTCGGTTTTCCGTGTCTGACGGCATTATTCACGGCTTCCTGCACAATCAGGTAGAGTTGAGCTGCGTGTGATTGTTCGATTTCCGGAAAACTGTCATCGCCGACAAACCGGCACTGTACGTTGAACATTTGTGCAACTCTTTTGGCATAACTGATCAGTGCGCCGTCAAGTCCGCCTTCACGCAGGTCAACCACCATCAAGCCGTGGGCGAGTGCGCGTGCCTGCTCCATAATTTCGCGCAACATTTCAGAAATCTGTCCTGTGCGGGCTGCAAGTTGCGGGTGGGCGGACGCAAGGTCGTGTTCAAGAGCGTCCAGCATGAATCTTGCGGCGACAAGATTCTGTCCTAATGTATCATGCAGGTCGCGTCCGATGCGCTGTTGTTCACGGGTGCTGACATTAATGATGGCGTTCTGGGCCGTTTGTTTCTTTTCAATTTCCCGCCGCAGGGCGATATTGGCATCGGCAAGGGCCAATGTTCGTTTACGGATCAGTTCTTCCAGGTGGTCACGGTACTCCACAAGTTCCTGTTCAATGCGTTGCCGTTCTAAGATTTCGCTATCAAGCGCCTCGGTACGTTCCTTGATGCATTTGGCCATCAGGCGTGCTTCGGTCAAGAGCAATTTGATTTCGGCATGGTAGGAGTCGGGCAGGCTGACTTCATAGCGGCCGCGTGCGATGTTGCGCAGGCTGCGTGCAATCTGGTAAAGCGGTGTGCGCAGGAAGCGGCCGGTCAGCAACCATGTCAGCAGGAACTGCGCAAAGATGCCGCAGACTGTAATCGCCAGAATTACCGGCCACAAGCTTGTGCGCAGTGCCTGAATCTGGCGGCTGGAAGCCGCGACTGTGACGCGTCCGATCAGTTCATTCTGGTGGTGGACTAATTCAGTCGCTCTGGTAATCTGGTGGTGTTGCTGATGGTCATTGATCCACTCGGCGACAACGTCCCCAAACTGTGTATCAACCCTGACCCCGAGTATTTCGGGGTGAATCTGCTGTTTATTTATAATTGAGGAGACCGCTTCGCTATTCAGCATCCACAGCGGCTCACGGATTTCATGCCCGATGGCGGCGGCAATGACTTTGGCTTCCTGCTGGAGTGAGGCGTCAAGGGGAGCAAGCAATACACGGTAACTGATGAAGCCAATGCCGGCACAGATTACAGCCAGGGCGGCGGAATGCCACAACAGCAGTTCTGTTGATAAGCGCCAACGGCCATGACTCATGCTTTTATCCTCCGCCTGACTAATTCGGTTACAGAATGTGTCATAAACCGGCATATGGCAAGATAATGTCAACATTAAGGCTTGATTCATAAAAGCATGAATGGCAGTCTGACCGCTGTTTTTAGGTTCTTCCTGTTTTTTGTGGGTAATCTTCTGTAACTGTAAGCCGCCCCCTGCCGCTTTATGCGGCAGGAGCGGAAGATTGGTGTAAACAGCACGCTTATGCCGCCAATCTTATTCACCCGCGACGCAAGGTCGCGGGGGTCTTGAAGAAATACCCATAAAAATGGATGAAGAACCTGTTTAAGTAACCATTTGCAGGAAAGAGGAGAAAAATTATGGCGACAGCGAGCGGAAACATGTTGATAGCGCAGAGTGGCGGACCTTCGATGGTGATTAACCAGAGTCTGGTGGGCGCCATTCTGGAGGCAAAGCAGCAGAAGAGTATAAAAAGGATTTTCGGGGCCCGGCACGGGATTAAGGGAATTCTGGCAAAAGACCTGATAGACTTGAAGAAGGAGACTGTCGCTAATCTTGAGCGGGTGGCGAATACTCCGGCTTCCGCCTTGGGGTCAGTGCGCAAGAAGCCGACTGCCGATGATTGCGCACAGATTTTTGACGTGTTGCGGGCATATGATGTGCGTTATTTCTTCTATATTGGCGGCAACGACTCGGCTGAAACGGCGCACATCATTAATGAGCATGCCCGTGCAGCTTCTTTTGAGATGCGCTGTTTTCATATTCCGAAGACGATTGACAACGATTTGCGCGAGAATGACCATACCCCGGGCTTCGGCAGTGCGGCCAAGTTTGTGGCTTGCGCGGTGATGGGTGATGATCTGGATAACCGTGCGTTGCCGGGAGTCAAGATTGATGTTGTTATGGGCCGGCATGCCGGATTCCTGACGGCGGCCTCGGCGCTGGCGCGGCAGAACGAGAATGACGGTCCGCATTTGATCTATCTGCCGGAACGGCCATTCAGTCTTGATCAGTTTGTGGCGGATGTTGATCGTGTTTACACAAAGCTGGGTCGTTGCGTTATTGCGGTTTCGGAAGGCATTTCGGATGAAGAGCATGTACCGATTGCCAGCAAATTCATCAAAGAGGTTGACGCGCACGGGAATGTGCAGCTTAGCGGCAGCGGTGCGCTGGGTGATCTGCTGGCCGGTGAGATCAAGGCCAAGACCAAGATCTCGCGTGTGCGTGCGGATACGTTCGGTTATCTGCAGCGTTCATTCCCTGGTATGATTTCCGAAGTTGACGCAAAAGAGGCACGTGAGGTCGGCATTCGTGCGGTGAAGCAGTCAATGAAGGGTGATATTGACGGCTCGATCGCGATTCGCCGCAAGCCTGGCGAGAAGTATCAGATATATTACGAGCGGGTTCCGCTGCGCAGTGTGGCGCGTGATACGCGTGAGGTGCCGAAGAGCCACATCAACAAGGCCGGCAACGATGTAACGGCGGCGTTTATCAAATATGCGCGCCCGATCGTCGGCAACCTGCCGCTGCCGGGACATTTTAAGGGTGTCAAAGTGCCGGTTGCGTAGCAGGGGACCCTGCATTTTTGCGGGGTAAACTTAGAGCCGGGGAGGCTCTGCGAAGCATTGCCCATCTTGCGCTCCAGCGGGCTAAACCCGCTGGGGGCGAGATTGTAAGATGCCGGCGGTTGTCATTAATGGAGAACGTATGTCAATAACCCCGTGTCGTCCGAAATGGAAAAGCGCGATGTCGGATCGCGAGCGGTTCAACCGTCAGATGCACTACCAACCGGTCGATCGCTGCTTCAATATGGAGTTTGGTTACTGGGCGGAGAATTTTTCCGAGTGGCCGTTATTTGTTGAGAACAATGTAAAAAACAATCCTGAGGCGGATGTTTTCTTTGCCTTTGATCCGATACATGTGGTTTGGAACAACAGTTGGCTTAGTCCTCTTTTTGAAAAACGCGTGGTTGAAGAGCGTGGCGGCATGCAGTTGGTTATGAATGAGGAGGGGTTGCTGGCGGAAATTCCAAAAGATGCGCATGGGACCATACCGCATTACATTAAGGCCAGTATAACTACGCCCGAAGACTGGCAGCGTTGCAAGGAAGAGCGTATGCGTGTTGATGATCCGGCGCGCATCATGGATGTTGCGGCAATCCAGCGGCGGCATCCGGGGAAGCGAGATTATCCGCTGGGGATCTGGTGCGGATCGATGATCGGTAAAATCCGTGATCTGTTGACCTTTGAGGGTGTCTGCTACGCTTATTATGATTATCCTGAGATGCTGGAGGACATGGTTGAGACCTGTTGTCAGTTGGTGGAGCATAATCTTGACCAGGTGTTGGGAAAGATAGATTTTGATTACGCCTGCGGCTGGGAGGACATCTGCTTTAATCACGGTCCGATATTGTCGGTCGACTTTTTCGAGAAGGTGATAGCGCCGCGCTACAAGCGGATCGGTGCCAGACTGAAAGCGGCCGGAATTGACATCTGGTATACCGACTGTGACGGGGACGTGCGGCCTTTGCTTCCGGTATTTCTTGATTCGGGGATAAATTGTCTTTTCCCGTACGAGGTGAACAGTTGTGTGCATCCGGGGCGTCTGCTGGATGAGTACGGCAAGGATCTGCGGATAATGGGTGGAGTGGACAAGATGAAGCTCAAGGAGGGCCCGCAGGCGATCAAGTCATATCTGGAATCGCTGGTCCCGTATGTTGAACGCGGCGGATATATTCCGTTTTGTGATCATCGCTGCCCGCCGGATGTGTCTCCGGAGAACTATTTGTATTATCTTGATTTGAAAGAGCAGATGTTTGGAATGCATTGAGGAGCAGCGGCTTGATTCATATCTTGCAATTAGATAGGTGGAAATCGCATAAAAATTGGCTCCGGCGGCTGGGCTCGAACCAGCAACCAAGTGGTTAACAGCCACCTACTCTACCATTGAGCTACGCCGGAACTGCAATTGCAAGCTAGGACAGTATCTTAAGTGCCAAGCTCAGGTCAACAAAAACCTTTTTCAGCGATACGTCCTTAATCTTGTTAAATCCTTTTTGTCGACTTGTCTCCCGATGTTTTGTAACTATATTTGATTATATTAGCTTTAAGTTAAATTTTGCCAGGAATTGTTTATGCGAAATGTAGCTATCTTGTTGAATACGACTTTTGGGTTTGCTCACAAACTGATGGCGGGGGTGTCGCGTGGCTGGGCGTCCCATCCTGACTGGGATTTTCTGTTATACCAGCAGGAATATCCCAAGCCGGCAGAACTGCGTGAATGGCGGGTTGACGGGATAATCGGCCTTTTCAGCCGGAACTGGCCGGTGAATCCTTATTTGAAGCTGCGGGTGCCGATTGTGAATATTTCTTCAAGCCGTTTGTCGGCGCCGGTGGTTTCGGTGAATGTTGATCAGCGTGCGGTCGGGCGCGCCGCCGCGCTGCATCTGTTTGATAAAGATGTGGCCAGTTACGGCTTTGCCGGTTATCAGGAGTCGGACTCTTCACGCGGGCGGTTGGCCGGCTTCCGGTCTGTTTTGCGGAAGCGGCGGCGGGACTGCAATGTCCATTGGATTGCGGGGGCCTATTCGCACTGGCCGGAGGGCTTTGAACGCTGGCTGGCGGTTTTGCGCAAGCCGGCGGCGGTGTTTGTGGCGTCGGATTCTGAAGCGCGCCTTTTGTTGAGTGTCTGTCGGCATATGGGGTTGAATGTGCCCGAGGATGTTGCTGTTCTGGGCGTAAATAATGAAGAGGATATTTGTCTGACCTGTCGACCGATGCTTTCGAGCATACCGACAGGTTTGCAATATATTGGGGAATATGCCACTGCGATCATGGGGGACTGGCTGAGCGGTAAGCGGCCGGCAAAACGGATAATTGAATTTATGCCGGGAGCGGTCATTGAGCGTGGTTCAACCCAACGCAGTCGTGGTTTGGATGATCCGCTGGTGGCGCAGGCAATACGCTGGATGCGTGAGAATCTAGGACAGGGCATCGGGGTGCGTGAGGTGGCCGGGGTTTGCGGGGTAAGTCAACGCGCGCTGGAGTATCATTTCCATGCGGCGGCGGGTCGTTCACCGGGCAAGGTTTTGCAGCAGTTGCGTTTTGATGAGGCGACGGAACTGCTTGTGCATACAGAGCTTACGCTTGACGAGGTGGCGCGGCGGATCGGCTTCAGAAGCGCCCAATATATGTCGACATTCTTTCAGAAACACTGCGGGTTTCCGCCCGCAGCCTACCGCAAGCACAACCGGTTCGGCGGGGAAAGTGGCGTCTGAACTGGCTGCCGTTTGCCTGAATCCTTCCGCTCGACGGCACAAGGCCGTCGAGCGGGGA
>PXDI01000287.1 GCA_003565095.1 PVC group bacterium
AACTACGAACGATCCGGTAATAATGCCGGCGAAAGCCGGTCCCAGAAAAGAGATGGTCGGCAGCATGCCCGGCCGGAAGGCGTGCAGCATGATCACCCGCCACTCGCTCAGTCCTTTGGCGCGTGCGGTGCGGATAAAATCCTGCGGCAGCACTTCCAGCATTCCGGCGCGGCTCAGGCGCGCAATATAGGCCGCATAGACCGCGCCGAGTGTCACCGCCGGCAGAATCCTGTCGCTTGCAGTGTTCCAGCCTTGCGCATTAAACCAGCCGGTGCCCAGCGCAAACGCCAGCACCAGTAATGGCCCCAGCACAAACGAGGGCATGCAGATACCCGCCATTGCAAAGCCCATGGTGGCGTGATCCCACCAACTATTGGGACGTAACGCCGCCAGCACCCCCATGCCGATCCCCAGCGCCAGTGCATACAGCATCGCCCAGATACCCAGCTCAAGCGATACCGGGAATGTTTCTGCAATAATCTCGTTCACCCCGCGGCCCGTATATTTGAAAGACGGCCCGAGGTCACCGCGCAGCAGATTGCCCATATAGCGGAAATACTGCACCGGCAGCGGCTGGTCCAGCCCGTAGTAGCTGTGCAGTCGCGCCAGCGCTTCGGGCGGATAGCTGCGCTCGTCCATAAAAGGTCCGCCGGGGGCCAGCCGGATTAGAAAAAATGTCAGAGTCACCGCCGCCCATAGCACCGGCAGCATCACAAGCAGGCGCCTGAAAACTATTCGCCACATGTCAGGGCTCCAGCCAGACGTGTTTATACGGATGCCGATCCAGCAGGGTGGGGTGCCAGCCGCGCACCGCCGGCTGAATCAGACTCTTGCTGCGGTAGAAATATAGCGGAATCACCGGCATTTCGCGTATCAGAATATTCTCTGCCGTATCAAAATAACGCATGCGTTCTTGCGGATCGCTTGTTCTGGCGGCGGCGTTGACGGCCTCGTCATAATCCGTATTGGACCAGCCGGTACGGTTGTTGCCGCCGCCGGTAACCCACAAATCCAGAAAAGTGTTCGGGTCAAGATAGTCCCCGATCCAGCCCGCCCGCGCGATCTGGTAATTCCCATCCTGGGTGGTTGCCAGATATACCTGCCATTCCATGTTTACAATATTAATGCTGATGCCCAGTTCCTCGCGCCACATCTGCTGCACGGCCTGGGCGATGCGCGCATGCGCGTCGGATGTGTTGATCAGAAACTGAAGCTGCGGAAAACCTTCACCGCCGGGATAGCCCGCTTCCGCCAGCAGGGCGCGTGCTGATTCGGGGGAATCTGCCAGTCGCGCACTGGTCTCATACGCATCCAGCTTTTCCGGCGTGAAATGCCGTGCGGGTGCTTCGCCGCCGCGTGTCACATAGTCAACAATCGCCTGCCGGTTAATTGCTTTGGCCAGCGCACGGCGCACCCTGACATCGTCCAGTGGCGGACGCTGTACGTTCAGTAGGAAATAATACGTGCCGAGATACGGATCCAGCCGCAGCACTTCCGGCCGGTTCTTGCGATACCAGTCAATCCGGTCGAGCGGGATGGTCCCGGTAACGTGCAATTGACCGGCGCGGAAAGAGCGCTCCTCGATACTGCTGTCGCTGATGGCATGAAAATGAATTTCATTCAGGCGCACTGTCTCGCGGTCCCAGTAAGTCGGGCTGCGGGTGACAATAATGCGTTTGCCGTGTTCCCAGCTTTGCAGATTAAACGGACCGTTGCCGACAAATGATTCCGGGCGGGTCCAGCGTGTTCCCGGGCGATCTTCGCCACCGGCCGCCCGCACGGTCGGCGGATGTACCGGATACCATGAGTTGTGCGTCAGCAGCGAAAGCAGATACGGCACCGGATGCTCCAATTCCAGATGCAGCGTGTGCTCCTCCTCAGCACGCACTCCCACCTGAGAGAAATCATCCAGCTCTCCGCGATGAAATTGCTCGGCGTTTTTGAGTGGATAGAGCATATAGGCATAGCGCGCGCCAAGCGCCGGGGTCAGCATCCGGCGGAAACTGAAGACAAAATCATGCGCGGTTACCGGATCGCCGTTCGACCAGCGCGCATCCCCCCGCAGATGAAAAGTATATTGCAAGCCGTCTGCACTTATTTCCCAGCGTTCAGCCACCCCCGGTTCAGGTTTCAGTGTGTGCGGATTTTCATCCACCAATCCCTCCAGTAAGGCGCGGATTATATTGAATTCCGTCACCCCGGTAATCACATGTGGATCAAGATCAACGGGTTCGGCACCGTTGCCGAGATGCAGAATCTGCCGCAGGTTGCCGTCATCCACCGGCGTGACCCGCCTTGAGCAGGCTGTAAACACGAGGGCTGCTATAACACAAACCACCCATATTCTGGATATAATCAGCTTCATATTGCTAAACTAAACAGAAATCACACCAATGACCAGCCGGAAACACAAAAACGTCTGGAAACTTTTTTTGTAAAAATGGTATTTGATCGTGACAAACAGTGCCAACTGCGGCATAATCTAAGTGTTGTTAAAAACACGGGAGGAAGTTATGTGTGTCGAACTTAATCCTCAGGCGGTTGCCGTTGCTTGCGATCCTCTTAGAATACTGGTTGCAGATGATGAAGCGTCAATCCGCAACGTACTTACCCGAATTATCCATATGCATTTTTCCCGCTACCATTTAGATGTGGTTTGTAACGGGGCGGAGGCATATGAGTGTTTTGTAAAATGGCATCACGGTATTGTTATAACAGACTTGATGATGCCGAAACGTACCGGGGATCAGGCGTTTCAGGATATAAGTGAATTCTGCCATAAAAACAACTGGGCGATGCCTGCTGTCATATTTATGAGCGGATTCCCTGCCAGTAAGATTGTCAGCAAGGCCATTTCCGGCAAGACACAACATTGTCTACTGAGCAAACCGGTTCATCAGACAGACCTGCTTGCTAAAATACGTGAAAGAATGATGTCTCTCGTTGAATAATTAACATCGCACCAAACGACTAACATAAACTAATCAGGAAGGTGGGGTAATGAAACCGGAAAAGAAAATGATGACAAAGACGATGCGCCTTGATCTGCCGGCGGAGGATTCTCTCCAGATTCGTCAACGCATGCTCCTGCTGCCGGAGCGCGATACCGACCAGGTTCTTACGGATCCACCGAAAAAGAGTCTCGGGTCTCCTGATATTGTGGAATTCTTTGAGAATTCCTATGATGGGGTGCTGATCGCAGAGCCCGCCGGAATTATCCGTGAGGCCAATCCGCGTTCGGTGCAGTTTCTGCGCTATCCCCGTGAAGAGCTTTGCAAAATGTTTATTGATCAGGTTATCAGTGGAATCGACGCAAAAATGCTTGAAGCGGTCGATGCGGCCTTGCAGACAAACCGCCATGTCTTCATTCAGGGATATTGTATCCGGCAGGACGCTACAACTTTCCCGGTTGATATTGCTGTGAGCCGAATGGTCTTTGCGCAAAAGAACTACCTTTGCTTTCTGCTGCGCGACGTTTCGCTGCGGCATAAGACAGAAGAACTGCTGCGGCGTGAGCACCACGCGCTATGCAGTCTTACGGACGGAATGCTGATTGTTGATGAAAGCGGCATTATTATGTTCTCCAATCCAGCGGCATTGGCGCTATGGGGGTTCGATCCGGACACTTCACTTGAAGACGGTGATCTGGCTTCATTGGTGTTGGAAACGGATAAGTTACAGCAGGCAATGAATCGTGTGGCCTCCGGAGAGACGTGGGGCGGGGTAATTAAGATTGCGGCTACAAATCAGGATGGCAGTCCTGTTTTCGTCGGTATGACAATCTCACCCACCTATGATCATGAAAACGTATGTAATGGCGCGGTTCTTCTGTTGAGCCATGCCATCGGGTGAGTTGCGCCCCCGCTACCCCCGAAAATTAAACGGCGGCTTGTTTTGCGCGGCATTTCTGCTAATCTTCCCCCTTTGGATTATTCAAGAGGCTTATTGATATGAGTGTTAGAGTGCGTTTTGCGCCCAGTCCGACCGGGCATGTGCATATCGGCAATATTCGTGCGGCCATTTTTAACTGGCTGTTTGCGCGGCATTGCGGCGGAAAATTTCTGCTGCGGATCGAAGATACCGACCGCGAACGCTCCACCCCCGAGGCGTGCTCTTCTCTGATGGACGCCATCGATTGGCTGGGGCTGGCCGCCGATGAGCCGCCGCTGTACCAGTCTTCACGCCGTGATTCGCACCTGCTGGCGGCGGAAAAATTGCTGCAACAGGGGCAGGCCTATCGCAAACCGGAGGCCGCCGGGAACGGCCCGGGGGCGGTGGTTTTTCGGATCCCTTATGAGACTGACCGCATTCCTTTTATTCGCGAGGCCGGTCCGGCTGAACTGAACGTGCATCCCGATGAGCCGGTCACCGTTTCTGCCGAGGGCATCACCTTTGCACAGGTCAGCCGCAAAGGTAAACCCATGCCGGCCGGATGCTGCTTGGCAGGCGCTAAGAATCTGAAAATCTTCGCCGCGGATATATGCCTGTTTGACCTCGCTGAACATATGGCGGAGATCACGCAAGGTGCAGCGTTCTCATTAGAAAAGGCTGATAAGATCAGCTTTCTGCGTCGGGAAGTAGTATTTGAAGACACCGTCAAGGGGCTGCTGGCCAAGCCGCTGGACGGAGTTAAGGATCTGGTGATTGTCCGTTCCGACGGCAATCCGGTTTTTCACCTGGCGAATGTCTGTGATGATGCATTTCAGCAGATTACGCATATTATCCGCGGTGATGATCATGTTGAAAACACCTTCCGGCACCTGCTGCTGTTTAATGCGCTGGGATTCGCCGCCCCGGTTTATGCCCATCTGCCGATGATTGTCAACGCGGCCGGTAAACCCTACAGCAAACGCGACGGCGATGCCTATGTCGGCGATTTCAGAAACCGCGGTTTCTGTGCCGATGCGTTGTTCAACTATCTTTCGCTGCTGGGCTGGTCGCCCGGGGATGACCGCGAGAAGATGACGCGTGCCGAGATGATTGAGCTGTTCACGCAGGAGCGGGTCAAAAGCGCCGCCGCGCAAATGGATGTCAAAAAACTCACTCATTTGAACTGGATGTACCTATCAGAGATGGAGTCCGGCGAATTCTGCCGGAATGTCTGGCAGGCACTGGCCGGGTGTCCGTGGCGTCCGCCAGCGGAGGATGATGACTATTTCCGGAAAGTGTGCGGCCTGATGCAGTCGCGCGCGAATGTTTTTTCCGATGCCGCCGAGTGGCTTTACTTTTTTGATGAAAACGCCCCGGTTGATCAAGCGGCACTTGACAAACAGCTTGCGCGTCAGGGAGTGAAAGAAGCGTTGCACGCGCTGGCGCGCCTGTTGGACGAATGCAACTTCTCCGAAGAGGCGCTTGCCGCGGCACTGCGCGCGGCCGAGGTGGCGGCAGGCCTTGGTGAAGGTAAACTCAATCAGCCCGCACGGATTGCGGTAACCGGAACCACCCGCGGGGCGGGAATTTATGAAACAATGGCGGTTATGGGCCGTGAGCGCGTCATGCAGCGCCTGCGGCATACTTTGGAGCTAACGCAATGAGCGAAAACGCTGAATTATCCGACTTTATCCGCGACATCGTGCGCGAAGACCTGAAAACCGGCAAGCATAGCGAAATTGTCACCCGCTTTCCACCGGAGCCCAATGGCTATCTGCATATCGGACATGCTAAATCGATCTGCCTGAATTTCGGGATTGCCGCGCAGTTTGGCGGCCGTTGCCATTTGCGTTTTGACGATACCAATCCGGTCAAAGAGGATCAGGAATATATCGACGCCATTATCGAGGATGTGCGCTGGCTGGGCTTCAATTGGGGTGAACACCTTTATTATGCGTCGGATTACTTTGAGCAAATGTATGAATGGGCGCTGGCACTGATCCGTAAGGATAATGCCTACGTCTGCACACTTTCACCGGAAGAATTCAAGGACTATCGCGGTGTGCCGAATCGTCCCGGCAGGGAAAGCCCGTGGCGCAACCGGGCGGTTGAAGAAAGTGAAGATCTCTTTAAGCGTATGCGCGCCGGTGAGTTTGCCGACGGCCAATACGTGCTGCGCGCTAAAATCGATATGGCCAGTCCCAATCTGCATATGCGCGATCCGGTCATTTACCGCATTAAACACGCCAGCCATCCGCATGCCGGTGATAAATGGTGCATCTATCCCACTTATGATTTTGCTCATGGACTCGAAGACTCCATTGAAAAAATAACTCACTCCATCTGCACGCTTGAATTCGAAGTGCACCGGCCGCTGTATGACTGGTTTCTGAAGGCGCTCGCTGTATACCATCCGCGGCAGATCGAGTTTGCGCGGCTGAACCTTTCCTACACCGTAATGAGCAAACGCATGCTGTTGGAGCTTGTGCGTGACGGCATTGTCAACGGTTGGGACGATCCGCGCATGCCGACCATCGCCGGTCTGCGCCGCCGCGGCTATACCCCGGAAGCAATCCGCGCATTTTGTGCCGCCATCGGCGTCACCAAATATAACGGCATAACCGATATTGCCCTGCTTGAACATTGCATTCGTGATGAACTCAACCGTACCGCTGCGCGCCGGATGGCTGTGCTCAATCCGCTCAAACTCGTCATCGAAAACTATCCCGAAGGTCAGGTGGATGAGCTCGAAGGCATCAACAATCCCGAAGATCCGTCCGCCGGGTCGCGCAAAATTTCTTTCAGCCGGGAGTTGTATATCGAACGTGACGACTTTATGGAAGAGCCCCCAAAGAAATTCTTCCGCATGGGCCCCGGACGAGAAGTGCGCTTGCGCTACGGATATCTGGTGCAATGCACCGGATTCGAGAAAGATGCCCAAGGCAACATCACAGAAGTGCGTTGTACCTATGATCCTGAAACCCGCGGCGGCAATGCGCCCGACGGACGCAAGGTGAAAGGCACCATTCACTGGGTTTCCGCGGCCCATGCGCAGCGCTGCCGCGTGCGCCTGTATGACCGGCTTTTCAATGTGGAACGGCCGGCCGATGTTGAACAGGGCGAAGATTTTAAACAGCACCTCAATCCTGATTCAATCGGCGAGATCGAGGCGCTGGTCGAACCGGCGGTTGCCGCCGTGGAACCGGGCAGCCGCCTGCAGTTTGAGCGGCTGGGCTATTTTTATGCCGATCACATTGATTCACAGCCGGACGCACCGGTTTTCAACCGCATTGTACCGCTCAAAGATGCCTGGGCGAAAAAGCGGGGTGGATGATGGCTGCTTCTTCTGCTGCGCAATCCGCTGCCGCCCGGCGTATTATCGCAATAGTGGGACGGCCGAATGTCGGTAAATCGGCATTGTTTAATCGCATTGCCGGTAAACGGATTGCAATCGTGCATGCCGAAAGCGGGGTGACCCGCGACCGCCTGATGCGCACGGTTTTATGGAAAGGCGAAACATTTGAGTTGATTGATACCGGCGGACTGGTGGCGGTTGAGGGGGTTGCTCAGGACGTTTTCGAAAAAGGCATCCGGCAGCAGGCGGAAGCCGCCATCGGTGAAGCCTGCGTGGTCCTGCTGGTTACCGATACAGAAGCCGGTCTGATGCCGCTGGACGAAGCGGTCGCCGGACTGCTGCGCCGCTCCGGCCGCGAAACGCTGCTGCTGGCCAATAAATGTGACTCTCCCGAACGCGATGACTCCGCGCTTGAATTCTCACGCCTCGGACTGCCGGTTTATCCGGTATCAGCCTTGCAGGGGCGCGGAATCGATGATGTAATGGATGACGCTCTGCCGCTGCTGCCGGCAGGTGAAGCGGCCACCTCGCCGGAGCATCCGCTGCGCGTGGCGGTGATCGGGCGCCCGAATGTCGGCAAATCCTCCTTTATCAACAGTCTGTTAAAAGACAACCGGGTGCTGGTTTCCGAGCATGCCGGCACCACCCGCGACAGTGTGGATGTTCCTTTTACTGTCGGCAGCGGCGAAAACGCCCGGCACTATGTCCTGATTGATACTGCCGGAATCCGCCGGGCCGGAAAAGTGCGCGATACTGTTGAGCGCTTTGGTTTGGCGCGTGCCGAAAAGGCGATCCGTGGTGCGGATGTCTGTCTGCTGCTGCTCGATGGCCAGACCGGTCCCACCGCGCAGGACAAGAAGATTGCCGCACGGGTTGTGGCCAACCGTAAAGGCTGTGTGTTGGCGGTGAATAAATGGGATCTGGTCAAAGGACGCAAAGGCGACTTTGCACCGGTACTGGCGAAAATGATGCCCTTTATGGGGCACTGTCCGACCGTTTTCATGTCTGCCACTGACGGGCGAAAAGTACGCGAGGCTTTGACGATGCTTGATCATGTGGCCGCACAGATCAACCGTCGCATCCCGACCGGAATTCTCAACCGTGCACTGCACGATGCGGTCGAACGGGTGAACGCGCCTGCACAGAAAAACCGTCGCAGATTGAAATTCTTCTACGCCACCCAGACGGATGTCTGCCCCCTGCGTTTTCATTTGTTTGTCAACAACCCTGCGCTGGTTGTGCCTGCCTATCACGACTATTTGGTCCGTCGCCTGCGCGAAAAATTCGGCCTCGAAGGCGCCGCCATCGTCCTCAACTTCAAACCGCGCTCCAACTCCGGGAGCAGCAAAGACTAGTCTGATCTATTCATCAACGACCTGTTCACTGCGCAGTGGAAAGGATGGGAAGTTGTACCACGGATGGGAGGAGGAAGGGAAGAGGGAGATTTGCGTGTACGAGTATGTGTACGAGTACGGTAAGACCATTCGGACCGAAAGCCCCTTACTCGTACACGTACTCTTACACTCGGATCTCTTGACCCATGTGCGGAGAGCACGTTATCGCCGCTGGGGAATGGAGAATGATAACCCACGGATGGGAAACCCGGCCCACGGATGCGGGATGTTTATGATATGGGCTACTGAATGGGGCGGCATTGCTGTCTATTTAAAAAAATCCGGGCTAAAAATCTTTCAATCTCAATCTGTGGGTCGGCTCTGCCATCCGTGGTTAAATTCTTTTTCGTGAATAATTCTGTCTAGTCCGGGCGGGGTTTTTTCTGATAATTTATTGAAATATCAAAAACCCGCTTGACATATTCATCAAAACATGAAAGGAATATGCGAATGAGTGAAAATAATGCACTATCTCATGTAGGGGTTAACATTCGTTCTATACGGCGTCGCCGTCATCTCAGTCAGGTTGAACTTGCCGGCATGCTGGGAATGCGCCCCGGTCCGGTCAACTGCATTGAGAAGGGGCGTAACCTGCCGTCTGCGCGGGTGCTTAAAAAGCTATCCGAAGTGCTGAATGTTCCGATAGATGCATTTTTTGTGGAGCCGCCGTCATCCGGGCCGGCGCGCGTGTGTGAATCTGCGGCGGCGTATGTTGCCGGCAGCGGCGCGGTGGTCGGGAAAGGCCCGTGTGCTGTTCCGGCTCGCACGAGCGCTGAACAGGTGCTGCTTGCACCGGAGCTATGCCGGCATGCGTCAAATCTCGCCGATATCTTTCTGACATTGGAAGATCTTTGCGGTGCGCGTAAGACCGCCGAAATTCCGCTGGATATTCCCTTCGATCAGTCAGAAGAAGGCCTTCAGCGGCTGTGCGAGCGTGTACGCAAACTGCTTGGGGTCAGTGATGCGGTTATATTTGACTACCTTGAGCTTTTTGAAAATGCCGGACTGCGTGTGATTTTCTCAAAGCTGCCCGGGGATGCGCAAAGCATCAGTTGCCATGACGAAGCCAACGGCAATGCATTTATTTTTATTTCGACGGCATCACGGATGACGGTAGAGCGGCAGTTGTTCCGTCTGTGCTATGAACTTGGGCGCTTATATGTGCATGCACCCGGCCGCGCGCGTCGCGGAGTGCCGGTTATCGCGGGCCATGATGCACGCGGCAAGGAATTCAACGCGGAGCGCACCGCGCGGCGTTTTGCGGCGCTGTTTCTGATGCCTGCTGCTGCGCTCAAAATCACTGTTGCACAGCTTGGCATTGGTCCGTCCGGCTGGTCGTTAGAATTGCTCTACCGCATTAAGCATCGTTTCGGTGTATCCGCCGAAGCGCTCTTATACCGTCTGGGAGAGTTGACGTTGATCGAAACCAAGCTGCAAGGCAGACTCAAGACGGCAATTCACGCGTGGTACGCAAGCAACGGACACAACGAGCCTGATGAAAGCCGCCGCATATTGTCCCCCAATGGCCGGTTGGGGGACCTGCTGCATATTGCAGGAAAGCAGCACGGTACAGATGCTGAAGTTCGTGACCTGCGTAGACTTCTGACAAAAATGCAACTGCCGGGATTGGAGGCGGTTTCTGCGCAATCCGTCACGTATAACTGCGGAACGATCTATCCGAAGGGGGACGAATGAAGCATTATGCGCACAGCATGCGCTGTAAAGCGTCGGTTGCCGACGCGAAGCAAGCCATTGAAAAAAGGAAACCGTAAAAGATGAACCTTGCAAATGAGCGAAAACTGGCCGCGCAGGCCAAAGCGCTGGGTGAAAGCGCGGAGGCCGCTGCGTTTGATGAGCTGGCCGGACTGGTGCGCTCGGAGTCGGCGCTGGTGCGAAGGCTGGCGGCTTCGGCACTTGGCAAGCTGGCGGGGATTACGGACACCGCTGCGTCGGTTGACTTGCTATGCCCGCTGCTGACAGATGCCCATCCGCAGGTGCGGCAGTATGCCGCCAAGGCGCTTGGTGCCTACGGCACGGCAGCGGAAAAGGCGCTGCCGGATTTGCGCGATATGTTTCAGAATCCGGCGGAAAAGGACTATGTCAAGCGGTCGGTCAGAGCGGCCGGAAAGACGATCCGTGAGGCCCTGCGCATTGCGGAAGAATGCGCGGTGCATAAATGCTCGCGCTGTTCGCATGTGGTCGCGGCAGATGAGTATGCCCGTTCAATGAAAATGTTCCAGCGGGTGTTCTGCGATCATTGCTTCGACGAGACTTATATCAAGCGGCGCAATTTCGATACACGGGTTGAAGTGCAGAAAACCATCCGCACGAAAGACGGCACACTGGTGCAATCTGTTGGCGAACGGCTGATTGCTGAATGGCTTGCCGCACATAATATCGCCTATCGCTACGATGACCGGCTGCGGATCATTGAAGGGCGGCAGGTGCGGCCGGATTTCTATCTGCCCGAGCTGGATGTCTATATCGAATACTGGGGGATGGACACCGTGGACTACAAAATCGGCATGCTGATGAAACAGCAGATGTATCAGCACGCCGGAAAGAAGCTGATTTCGGTGTATCCGCAGGATAAAGGACGGCTTGATGAGGTGCTGGGCGGGAAGTTGGGTTTGGTGGGAGGAATTGAACATGGAGGGGATCGGCAGTAATGAAATATTATGCGCACAGCCGGCGCTGTAAGGCGTCGGCCGCCGACGCGAAGCAAGCCATTGAAAAAAGGAAGCCGTAAAAGATGAATCTAGCCAAGAATGGAGGGTGGGGCGTGAACTACTACGCGCACAGCAAGGAAGGGCTGCCGCCGAAACACTGGCAGCCGCTGGATGAGCATTTGAAGGCGGTGGCTGATATGGCCGCTGACTTCGCCAAACCATTTGGCGGAGAGGAGTGGGCGTATCTTGCGGGACTGTGGCATGAAATCATTGCTCGAGATTTCTGCAAGAGTATATTACTAAAGTGTTCATATGGGCTTTGCTCACTACGTTGCTTTGTGGGTTGTAAATACATAGGATAATACAAGATACAGGGGAATATTATGAAAC
>PXDI01000268.1 GCA_003565095.1 PVC group bacterium
AAGCGCTTGCGCTGGCCGCGCGTGGAAGAGGGCGCACACGTCCTAACCCGCCGGTAGGTGCTGTGGTGGTAAAGCGCAACGCTGTTGCCGGCCGGGGGCTGCACCGCTACGCAGGTGGACCGCATGCTGAGATATATGCCTTGCGTCAGGCCGGGAAGGGGGCGGTTGGCGCAACACTGTATGTGACGCTTGAACCGTGTTCAACTGCTGGACGGACGGGGGCCTGTACGGATGCTATTATACAAGCCGGTATAAAGCGGGTTGTTTACGGCGTGCGTGATCCTAATCCGCAACATCGGGGAAAGGGCTTGCGAGTTTTGCGGCGCGCCGGCATTGAGGTCGTATGCGGCCCTTGCCGTCATGCAGCACAGGAATTGATTGCGCCATTTGCCATGACTATGCAGCAGGGCAGGCCATGGGTGACACTTAAAATGGCGTCTACCCTGGATGGGCGTATTGCCGATGCGGCCGGAGCGTCCCGCTGGATTACCGGTAAACATGCGCGACGGATGGTGCATAATTGGCGTAAGCAGTCCGATGCGGTAATGGTTGGCGCCGGTACGGTTGCCGCGGATGACCCGCAGCTTCTGGATGTTGGTAAGCAACGGCTCTATCGGCTGATTGTTGATCGCGACGGGGTGCTGAATAGTAACTACCGTGTATTTCAGGATGATTTTGCATCCATGACCAGGGTTATTACCTGTGACAATGTTGGTACTAAGGGCTTGGATTCGATTGAGGCGGCCGGAATTGATATATGGCGGATACCGCGTAGAATGTTTTTACCGACTGCATTGCAGCAGATTTATTCCCGTCTCGGTTTGCTGCAAATTTTATGTGAAGGCGGGGGGCAGTTGGCGGCGGGGCTGATTGCCGTGGGTATGGTTGATGAAATGAAGCTTTTTATGTCGGGCAGAGTGTTGGGAGCAAATGCTGTTCCTGTGGTTGGTGCGGCGAAGGGCTGGAATATGCAGCGGCACCCGCTTTTCAAGTGGACTGATGTGTTGATGGCCGGTGAGGATGTTTTGCTGACAGGCCGTCCGGTTCAGGATTTTGCACGGAGGTGAATGATGTTTACCGGGTTGATACAGAAGACCGGATTAATCCGCAGTATGAAAAAACGCAGTGGCGGGGGGTTACTGTTGGGGATTGGTCATGAAACCTGGCCGGACGGTTTGCAAAAGGGCGAGAGCGTTGCGGTTAACGGGGCATGTCTGACTGTTACGGAAGTAATATCACCGGAGAGTTTTACATGTGACTGTTTGGATGAGACTTTACGGAACACCTGCTTAGGAGCGCTGGTTACAGGGGACCGTCTTAATCTGGAGCGGGCATTGGCGTTTGGTGACCGTCTTGGCGGCCATTTGGTTAGCGGCCATGTTGACGGTGCCGGCAAGGTTGCTGCGATAAGGCCGGATGGTCCGGATTATGTAGTTAGAGTGAAGTGCAGTCCCGAACTGCTGGGCGGGATGGTTTTAAAGGGTTCGGTTGCTCTTGATGGAATAAGTCTGACTATCAGTGCACTGCAAAATGATGCCTTTGAAGTGTCTGTTATTCCGCATACATGGCAGAACACAACATTGCAGAAATTTGAACCCGGCCGTCTTGTGAATATTGAGACGGACATGATTGGTAAATACCTGAAACGTTTCATGCATGCACCGGAAGTTTCCAGTGTGGATGAAGATTTGTTGCGGCGCAGCGGATTTATCAAGTAGCTGGATGTTTGCGGGTGCCTATTGTATGCGGATCAATTCAGGGATATGATATCCGGCCTGAATCCGGTCATTCGCGGCGGGAAGCGCATCTGCATCCAGTACTATATCAATGTGCATTCCGTCAAACCGCAGCCGGCTGATAACTCCGTCACGCCGGCGGATTTCTCTCAGATCATTTAGATTATTAACAAGTTGTCCATTGGCGTGGGTGATTATTTCATCACGGAAATTCTGGTAACCGGTATTGATTTCATCGGGAAGTACCGCTGAAAGGATAACAATACGCTGACCGTCAAACTCCGGTGCTGATCTTCTGGTTGAGTAGCGGTGGAGCAGTTTTGGGTCTACCTTTGTCTCCCAGTCCTGACCGTAAGTCCGCAGATAGTTTCCGGTTAATTCTGTAATGATCAGCCCGCCTTCAACAAGGTAGTTCCATTGGTCTCCTGTGAAATTCTCCGGGATAAGGTTTTGCCTGTCTTTCCAGCGGTTCAACTGGATTCTTGCTCTGATCCGTTTGCCGTCCCTGATCAGGTCAACATCGGCCATCGAACCGGGGCGTCCATGACCGCTCACCAGATGTGGCATAAGTAGTCGGCCGTAATCTGTATCATTATAGAAACCGTTTTCATCGATGGAATAACCGTTCCATGCCAAGATGACATCCTGGGGTTTGAGTACCTCCGCAGCACCCGAGCCCGGCAGTGTTGAAATGACAATTATGCCTCCGGCATCATCGTCGAGTCCAAGATAGCTGCGCTTGAATGGATCGGGCAGTGGCGACCACGCAAAGCCGGCTGACGGCAGCCCGCTGAACGGCGGGGTAGATGCGTCCTCAAGAAACCGTTTTATTATTACAGCCGGCAGTGTATGGGCTGTAC
>PXDI01000114.1 GCA_003565095.1 PVC group bacterium
AGACAAATGTTCACGGAAAGCGAGATCATTCAGATAATATTTGCCAGCACCTGAAAGAATATCCCTGCCGCGCAGATCATAACGGTTGCAACGGTGAATCAGCAGCGACTTCTCTATATGATCAAGGTATGTTGATAAGGTTTCATAGTTGGTTTTTGAGCCTGAGCTTTTAAGCTGGTTGACCATTTTATTGATGGAACAAAGACTGCCGATATTAGAGCATATGAAATGAAACACACGTTCCAGCAGCGCCACGTTCTGAACGCCGAATTTTTTTACAATATCATTCAGCAGGATTGAGTCACGCAAAGCCATCACATAGTGCCGCTGTGCTTCATCGGTGTCCAAATGCAGCATTTCCGGTAAACCACCGGTCTTTAAATATCGCAGCATTTCCTGCTTGCCGGGCTGAACACCGTGTGCGGCGGCAAACTCCATAAATGACAACGGATAGATGTTAGCAGGAATATGACGTCCACTCAGGTAGGTACCCAGCTCCGTTGATAACATATGGGAGTTCGATCCGGTAATATAGAGTTCGTTCTCGTACTGATTGTCCTGTGCGTATGATGCCGCAAGCTTTTCCCATCCGGCAACTTCCTGAATTTCATCCAGGAACATATATACTTTGCCTTTAATACGCATTTCTGTGCGGTAATGGCGGACAAGACGATCCAAGCCGCCGGCATCTTTGATCTCCTCAAAATCAAGGTTTTCCTTATCAAGATAAAAGATATTCCGCGGATCTATACCATTGTCAATGAGTTGCCGGATGAATTGCCGCAAAACATAGCTTTTACCGGCCCGTCGTTGCCCTACCAGAACCTTGATAAGACGGTTGCCTGAACATCCGGCAAGTTGCGCCAAATATACCGGGCGCAGAATTCCGGTCCGAATCTTCTCACCATGCCAGTAATTATGTTTTTGCAAACTTTCAAACATATTTTTCATCTTGGCTCCTGTAAAAAATTAATATCCATTTGAAATAAATATAATAGAACGCAAAATATTCAAGTCAATATTAATTTATTACGAAATTTCCATACTTGCTCATTGAACTTATCCTGAAGTATTCACCTAGTCATGTTGAGGAAGTCCGCTGACAGTAGGTATGCCCCAGTCCCTTGGGGCATACCAGAGGGGTACCCCAAGGGACTGGGGCACCCCTACTCGGATATCCTCTCACGTCCGCAGCCCTTATCTTTTGCCATAATCTTTTGCCTTTATCTCTCTGTCGATCAAATCGAACGGCCCTTTTTAGGTTGAATTTGAATGACACCGTGAATACCCAGCCGCTCGATAGTGAAGCAGGCTCTGCCCGCGCGCCAGCGGAAGGGCAGGGGTTTGCGTCCGGGCCGCAGTATCACACGTTGCGGGCGCAGCGGCAGGGACACCCTGATTTCCAGCGGCCCCAGCGGCGGAATCTCGTCTAAGACATAGGCCCGCTCATCCGCGTGCGCTCCGCCCATATTGATCAGGTTGATGAGTAAATCGCCATCCTTGCGCATAACGGTGACATCAACAAGGCGGCTGCCGGAAATCTCAACCATTGGCCGGTGGCCGGCGGCACGCACCAGATCACTCAGCCAATCGCGCAGCAAGTGTCTTCGTCCTTTGCTGTAGCACTCACCCATCGACAGCGGTGCCGCCACGACCATTCCCGCTCCGCACCGGCGCACAATTGCCGCGGGCAGCGCATCCCCATATGGTTCCTCGGTCGGATACAAACTACCGATCACCTTGTCCCCGCGCCGTTTGGCGAGACTGCGGCGGCGTCCGGTAATCCCGGTAAGCACGTCATTGTGATGGAGAAATTGTGTATCTTCTATAGCTTCGCTATCCGAGAATGCGAATCCGCATGCCTCCGCAAAGTTTTCCACCGCCTCCGGGCCGAGCAGCACCAGCCCGCCACCGGCACGAACGGACGCCAGCAACTCGTCGCGAAACCCCGCGTCGAGCCGTTGCGTTTCGGGCACTACCCATACCGGCCAGTCTGCCGCACTTCCGGCGGCCTGCTGCTCGGTAAGCAGATCGCAAGCGAGTTGACCGTCCAGCAGCGCGTGCAGAACGCCCTGCATGCCCTCCGTGTGACCACTCCAAGGCGAAAAGAGGCGATCATTGCGGCCATAGAAATCTGCCACACTGTTGAGCACCGCCACCTGCTGAACCGATTCAGCACGATGACACCAGCGCCGGCGCGCGCGGCAGAAAGCGGCCACCTCCGCCAGGATCGGCAGCACCCACTCACGAATCGAACCATCACGGTTCTGTTTCGCGTACATCTGAAATCCACCGCCCAGAGACAGCACCATGGCGGCCTCCTGTTTCAGTTGGATCGCAGTCTTGGTGCTGTTGCCGGGCTTGCCCCAGGCACCCGAGAAACTCCAGGCCATCAGATCCCATGGCTTGCCTTGATGCTGCAGGCTGCGTCCCTCAAAACGGGCGGCCAGCACACTGTTGTTGAAGTCCTTCTGTTCCTCAATGGTTCTGACAATGTCATTGTCATGGCTGGCCCAGTCAATGGCTCCGCCCTCAATCATTACAAAAAACCCTTTGTCATTTTGCCCCAATACATTCAGTGAAGCCCTG
>PXDI01000269.1 GCA_003565095.1 PVC group bacterium
ATATCCGCGTAGGCCTCCGCCTCCAGCGGAAGCTCCTTGAGCGTATCCGGACGCAGGGCCACCGGAAAGGTCATCGAGCACCAGTCCGCGAATTCCACCGCCGCATGTTCCTCTCCCTGCGATACCGCCTCCTGTGCGTGCTCGTCGATCACTTCGGTCAACATGTCCAGCAGATGTTCCCTCGGCGCGTCGCCGGTCAGAATTTCCGTGCGCAGTCCATACACCACTTCCCGCTGGCGGTTCATCACATCGTCGTACTCCAGGGTCCGCTTGCGGATGCCGAAGTGATACTGCTCCACCCGGCGCTGGGCGCGCTCCACCGATTTATTCAGCCAGCGGTGCTCCATCACTTCGCCCTCTTCGATCCCCAGCTTGGACATGATATTCGAGATCCGCTCCGCCCCGAACAGGCGCATCAAATCGTCTTCCAGCGACACATAGAAACAGCTCATCCCCGGATCGCCCTGACGCGAACAGCGTCCGCGCAACTGCCGGTCGATCCGGCGGGATTCATGCCGCTCCGTACCGATCACATACAGTCCGCAGGGATTTTCCTGAATCCAGTTTGACAGACTCATCCCGTCTTTTTTGTCATGCAGATCCATCTGCGACACCACCTCGTCGCGGGACATTTTCACCACTCCTTCCCCCAGCTTAATGTCGGTTCCCCGGCCGGCCATATTGGTGGCAATGGTTACCGCCCCGGCTTCGCCGGCGCGTTTAACAATTTCCGCCTCACGCTCGTTGTTTTTGGCATTCAACACGTTATGAACAATTCCGGCCCGCCGCAGCATCCGGCTGATCACTTCGGAAGTGTCCACCGTGACCGTCCCCACCAGAACCGGCTGGCCGCGTTCATGACATTGGCGGATTTCCTCAATGATGGCGCGGTATTTCTCCCGCTGGGTCTTGTAGACCAGATCGTTGTAATCAAGCCGGCGGCAGGGGCGGTTTGTGGGAATCACGACAACATCCAGCTTGTAAATGCTGTGAAATTCGCCCGCTTCGGTCTCGGCGGTACCGGTCATGCCCGCCAGTTTATTGTACATTCTGAAATAATTCTGAATGGTAATGGTAGCCAGCGTCTGGGTTTCGCGCTCAATTTTCACCCCTTCCTTGGCTTCAACCGCCTGATGCAGTCCGTCGCTCCAGCGCCTTCCCGGCAGGATGCGGCCGGTGAATTCATCCACAATCATCACCCGGTTCTCCTGCACCACGTATGAAACGTCCCGCTCATACAGACAGTAGGCGCGGATGAGCTGGTCAACGTTATGAATGCGTTCACTGCGTTCGGTAAAAGTTTCCTGCAGTTCAATCCGCTTGTGCGCGCGCTCCTCCTCGCTCAACGCAGTCTCCGCGTCCAGCTCCGCCATAGCCGAAACCAGATCCGGCAGCACATACATATCAGGATCGGCAGGATTCAATTCCTGACAGCCGATTTCGGTCAAACCGGCATCGTGACCGCGTTCATCAATGGTGAAATACATTTCCTCGCGCAGCGAGCGCGCCTGCTCCTTGCGCATATCCGTCAGCATGATGTTTTCGATCTGCTCGTGCAGTTTGCGCACATCCGGATCCTCAAGCAGATGCATAAGCTGCTTGTGTTTGGGCATGCCGTGATGCACCTGATACAGACGGCACTGCGCGCCTTCGATATCCTCACCGGCATCGAGCAGTTCCCTGGCTTCGCGGATCAGGGTATTGCACACATCGCGCTGCTTGCGCACCAGTCGTTCAACGCGCGGCTTCAGTTCATGATATTGATGGGTCGAATGCGGCGCGGGACCCGAAATAATCAGCGGCGTGCGCGCCTCATCAATCAGAATGCTGTCCACTTCGTCAACGATTGCATAATTATATTCGCGCTGCACCTGCCCGTTCTGATCAAACGCCATGGCGTTGTCGCGCAGGTAGTCAAAGCCGAATTCGCTGTTGGTGCCGTAGGTGATATCGCAACCGTATTCACGTTTGCGTTCCTCGTGTCCCATCGAGTTCTGGATGCAGCCCACGCTCAACCCCAGATAGGTAAACAGGTGCCCCATCCACTGGGCGTCACGGCGGGCAAGATAGTCGTTGACCGTCACCAGATGCACGCCTTTGCCTTCCAGCGCGTTCAGATACAGCGGCAGGGTCGCAACCAGGGTTTTGCCTTCGCCGGTGGCCATTTCGGCGATTTTGCCCTGATGCAGCACAATTCCGCCGATAAGCTGCACGTCGAAAGGCACCATATCCCACGGCAGTTCGTCATCGCAGACCATGGCGGTCGTGCCAACCAGCCTGCGGCAGGCGTTTTTCACCACTGCGTACGCCTCGCACATGAGATCCTCGAGCGTCTCGCCCTGCTGCAGGCGGTTTCTGAATTCTTCAGTTTTGGCCTTCAGCGCGTCTTCCGTGAGCGATTGATACTCAACCTCAAGATCATTAATACGCTCGACCAGCGGCTGCAGCAGCTTGATATCGCGCTGGTGTTTCGTTCCGAAAATTCTTTTCAATAATTGCATTCCGTCTATTCCTCCAAAAAGTGAAGCGGGCAACATACACCCATCGCGCGGGCTTGTCCAGCGTGGAGCGTCGGCGGCAGCGCCG
>PXDI01000354.1 GCA_003565095.1 PVC group bacterium
AATTCCGGCACTTCCACCCCGGCGGCCTGCAGAATGGTCGCCGGCACATCAATCAGGTTGACCGGCTTGTCGCTGACCACCGTTCCGGCGGCAAACCCCGGTCCGCTTGCCACCAGTGGAAAACGCAGACAGCCGTCATGGGGCTTTTTGCAAAACGTTCGCACTCACGGCTCAATCTATGAAGAACTGGGCGTCCGTGCCCTGCTCGACGAATTCGCCCTGCGCGCAATCGGTCTGCCGCTTCATCAGGATCACAAATGAAATCGCTCCCGCTCCGACCATGAACGGGACACTGACATCGATAGCCAGATCCCTGTATTAGTTCTTGTGTATTCTCTCCGTGCTTTTCCCCGCCCATTGCAATTTGCTAGTGATTGCCGGTTTATAAAATGCGGCGAAGCCGCCTGGAACTTGGTGCTCACGGTTTTGCCGAAGGCAAGCGAAGCGCGGCCTTTGGCAAATACCGTTCAGCAACCTTGTTGTGCCCCCTCATTTCTTGAACAAGTCGGAATGGGTTCCCATGCGTTCAAAAACCAGCCGATCACCTTCGATCCTGTAAACCAGCACCCAATCGGATTCGATATGGCAGTCCCGGCGGCCGACGAGATTTCCCGCAAGTTTATGGTCGCGATGGATAGCGTCGGGTCGCTTTCCGTCCAGCAACGTGCATGCAAGAATCTTGAACTTCTCAAGGTCCTTTCCGCGACGTTGACAGCGCTTAGCGTCCTTTTGAAACTGATTCGTGTAGACCGGTCTGTATATCATAACCCGAGCTTCCGAAACATGTCGTCTGCGTCCTCGCAGACGACGAGATTACGGCCGGCTTCGGAATCCTCGAATGCTCGTCTCGTCGTCGCTGTGGGAACAACAACATCGAAGGGAAGTCCGTCACGCAGTTCAACCTGCTTGTAGAACATCGTGATTGCCTGTGTTGCGTTTAGTCCCAAACGAGAGAAAACGGTCTCTGCATGAGTTTTTAAATCGGGTTCCACTCTTGCCCGTACCATGGCTGTCTTGCTCATCGCTACACCTCCATTCCTACATCTCAATGTAACTCGTATGGGATACAATTGCAAGTCTTGATTTGTCTGGCACAACAAGTTATTGAGCGGTTTCTGTTGATCTTAACGTGTTTTGAACCGCGCTTTTCAAACCCCTTACTATTATGTGGTTATAAAGCGTATTTTTCTGCGGAATGTAAAGCAAATAAACTGATGTCTGTGTCGTTTTCCCGGTCTGCGGACAAAGCCTTATTCATTATTAAAGGCCAGCCCCGTCTGTTATTATGTGCGGACTGACCCCTTTGGGCTCTTGGTGTCTATATTATTCGGTAAACATTTCCTGGAGAGCATACAAAACCTTCTTTTGAACAGATGGAGAAACCGTCCCGAGTCTACGCACCAGGCGTGATTTGTCTACAGTTCGGATCTGGTCGAGGACGATCTGTCCGCTCTTGCCTTGAAACGAACAAGGTATACGAGTGGGGTAGCCCCTCCCCTTGGTGGTCATGGGGACAACAATGACCGTCCTGATATGGTCATTCATTTCGTTTGGAGAGATTATGAGGCATGGGCGGGTCTTGCGTATCTCGCTGCCGCGTGTAGGGTCCAGCGAAATAAGAAAAACGTCAAAACGATTGGTCACCATTCCCACTCCTCCTCATCCCACGACGTTCCTGTTTCCGCCACATGGTCGAGAAGTTCATCCTCGCCGCATTCGTGCATCTCTCTAAATGCGTCAGCCCATCCCTTGCGAGGCTGTTTAAAAGAACGAATCACTAACTCATGATGCTGCACCAGCATTTCTACCTCTTGATCAAAACCACACTGCTCAATTACCGGTTTTGGCAGGCGAATGCCGCGACTGTTACCTATTCTGATTAAAGTGGCTTTCATGATTACAAAGTAATTACTGAAAAATGCTACGTCAATAATTTTCTGATGCACTCAATCCAGCGTCCATGGCCGGCGGTATTTGTAATGGAGCAGTTTGTTGGCTTTGGGAATGTTGGTGATGGTCTCAGTTGCGTTGTCCCATTCTATCCGCTGTTTGAGCGCAAGTGAGATATTGGCAAGGTGCGCAAAGGTCGTGGCGCGGTGGCCGTCTTCCAGTGAACAACGCGGTGCCTGCCGGTTCTGTACGCATGCGACAAAGTCGTCGATCAGATTCTGGGTGGTATCCTCCTTTGTCCCCAGATCGCCGAAAGCGGCATCGCCCTCCACCTCGTAGGATTCCTCTTCAAAAGACGGCTCCCATTTCTGGAACTGCCCGGCACGGGTGGGTTTGATGTGGTAGCGGTTTTCATCCAGACTGAGCGTGCCCTTTGTCCCGCAAAGGGTAATCTCGCCGTGCGGTGAACGCAGCGCTTCGGATGCCTCATTGACGTCAAAGTGAAAAATAGCTCCTGAAGGCATTTCAAACAGTACCGCCATGGTGTCGGGAATCGTCCGGTCGTCTTTTAAAGTGGTCTTTGATCCCACAGCGGTAACAGCGATTGGACCGGTTTCGCCGGTCAGCCAGCGCATGCCGTCAAGATAATGCACGCCCCAGTTGCCCATCTGTGATGAAAAGTCGTTCCACCAGCGGAAGTAGTATGGCGCAAGATTTTTCTGGTAAGGGCGCTTTTTGCGCGGTCCGAGCCACATGTTCCAGTCCATGCCCTCGGGCGGATCAGCGGGCGCTTCATTACCGATTCCGGCCGGAAACATATCGCTCATCCGGCAGGCATAGCCGGCTTTTATTTCCCCGATCTTGCCCTGCCGCACCATTTCCGCACATTTATGATAGACGGATGAGCCGCGCCGGTTGAGACACACCCCCGCCAGCCGGCCGGTTTCCTGCTGCACCTGAATCATGCGGCGTCCTTCGTAAATGGTTGATGTCAAGGGTTTTTCAACAAAAACATCTTTCCCGGCGCGAAACGCGTCGATCGTCTGCAGCGCATGCCAGTGATCCGGCGTGGCAATCACTACCGCATCAATCTCTTCCATCGCCAGCAGTTTGCGGTAATCCCGGAATTTCTTAAAGGGCGGAAGCTCTTCGCCCATTTTGGGTGCGCGCCCGGTCAGGTTGGCGCCCACCGCGGCCGCGTCACGTGTGCGACAGGGCTTGTACACATCGCACAAAGCCGTGATTTCGCAGTTCGCGTTTTTCATGAATCCGTGCAGCAATTGTGTGCCACGGTTGCCGACACCGATGAATCCCAGTTTTACTTTTTTCATTTTCCACTCCCTTGTGCCCCGCTCGACGACCTTGGTCGGCGAGCGGAATAATTCAAACAACCGATGCGTAAAATGTGTCAAGTGCCCGGTTTGAGCAATCGAGGTGCTTCACACAGCTTGCTCTATTCGGGCTCCATTATTGTTTTGTAACACATACCTTCATTGAAATTCCCTTGTCCGCCGACCAAAGGTCAGCGGATGCTTTTTACATCCCGAAAGTAATAAGTTCCCCTTTCATCCGTTTTCATTCACTTTTTGACAGTATTATTCCGCTTCCGGTAAATCGCGTTTAATTTCATCAACCCGGTAACCGAATCCGGGTTGATCCAGAACCGTGCTCAAATCAATGCAGCCGTTGTTCCGCTTGAAAATTCCCGGATGGACCGCCGCTTCAGGCCGCGACACTTCCGGATAGAACTGCATGCTGTTGGTTTCGACACCCATGATGGTGCCGGCATAAAAGCCCAGTTGTGCGTGCGGAATCTGTGCCAGCATCGGATTGGTAAGATCCTGCACCATCAGGGTCATCCCGTGCGCTTTGGCCCAGCACAGTGACAGCAATGCGCCGGTTTGTGTTTTGCAGGTCTTCAGCGCGACACCGGTCCAGCCGAGCGATCGACCCAGCCGCACGAGCTGCCAGTCGTGGGCACTTTCATCCATAAAGAGCGGCTTACGCGCGGAAACCGAATGAACATCGATGCGGTGCTCCTCCAATTCATAGGGAAACGGCTGCTCAACATACAGGATCATGCCGTAAAGCCGCGGGTGCTCGATCATTAGGCGGTCAAGAATATCATTCACATAGGCCGGATCATACACCTGGCAGTTGAAGTCGGAAGTCAACCACTCAACCCCGTGACGGATGGAAATTTCCCCCACCGTTGTCAACCGCCGGTAATCCCATTCAGGATCGGTGCCGGTCAGTTTCACCTTCAGGCATTTCAATCCGTCGGAATCAATCCAGTCGCCCAGCAGAACCGGATAACCGTCATCCGGTTCCGCACCGGTCAGCTCATCCGCGGTGAGCAGATCTTTGCCGCCGACCAGATGCCAGGCGGGAATCTGTGGTGATGCGGCGGGACGCAGATAATCCTCCGGATATTTGCCGGCAAATGAAACGTTTGCGGCATCGGTTGACAGATAGGCCGAAAGGTCAGCGTTCATATGTTCGGCGTTATAGGTTTTGTAGACCGGCAGCCCTTTGGCCACGCCGTAGGCATCATGCAGGGCAATATCAAACAGCGACAGGCAGACCAGCGCGGCAAGATAAGGCATCGGATGCGGGTGCGCGGTATTGAAATTTTTCAGCAGCTCCGGCAGAACCTCTTTTTGCAGATGGATCCCCAGTTCAAACGGATGGCCGGCTAAAGAGACTTTCTCTATCGCGCCGGCCAGCAGACGGGTGAACTCTTTCAGCGCGTCTTCCCGCTCGCTATAGCTCAGTGCGGCCGGCCAGACCCACTGAACGCTGAGCGGGGTTTCTCCGAAACCGGTGGCCGCCCGGCCGTTCTCATCTTCGCAAGTAACCGCGGTGCGGGCGCAGGTGACATGCGTCAGGGTCTCGGGTCCGAATTTGAGCGGCACACGGGTTTCAACCGGCAGAAAATAAAGCCTGACAGATTTTATCCGGATGGCACCCATTACTGTTTCTCCGCTTCTACTTCGGCAAACACGGCACGAACGTAGGCCACTTCATCTTTCAGTTTCGCCTTTTGTGCCGCCGGATCATCAGGATCATAAAACGGCATAAAAACAAAGGTGCCTTCAAAATCAACGGATTTAAGGGCGCGGGCAACCTCGAACCAGTCGATATCGCCCTGTCCGCAGGGAACCCAGTCAAAGGCGCGCGCTCTGGTGCTTTTGAGTCCGTCTTTAATTCCCATGGCGGCCAGATGTCTGCCCAGCAGGTGGCAGGCCGGCTCCCAGCGCTGCCAGCCTTCGTGCAACTGGTTGCCGGGATCAAGCATAATGCCGACATATTCCGGCGGCAGGTCACGTACCAGCGGCCATACCGACCATGCTTCGGTGAACAGCCTTCCGTGATGTACCTGATAAACCGCTTTGATGTTATGCTTCTCCAGCAACGGAACCAACTGCTCCATCTGGCGCCGTGCATCGTCAGCGCATTCACCGGGCGTCCTACGCTTGTCCCACGAAAAATAGCCCATGCGGAAAGCGCGGATGCCGGATTCGGCCGGCACTGCCAGCAGCGCTTCGTCGGCCAGAATCTCCTCCGGCATATAACCAGCGGTTGCAAAAGTTATTTTGAGGCCCTCTTCAGCCATACTTTTGACAAACTGCGGAAGCGCCGATTTCATGTTTTCGCGGGTGACCGGGAATCCCTTGCGGATAACCAGATTCACGGTGTCCAGATTTATATCGCGGATGAATTGCGCCAGCGCCTGCGGCTGCATGCCGCCCGAAAACTTCGGAAAAATGCTCCACTTGATTTTCATGCTGAAAACTCCGATACTGGTTTTGTATTGAATATTCAGTGTGCATAATAGCATTCCTGTTTAAAACGTAAATGGCGCGGTTGATGAAAAAGATGGCAAAAACGATGAAAGCGGAGCATGGCGGAGCCATCCGGGCGGAACTACTGTTTTGCGGTCCGGCATCACGTGCACAGCGCGGAACAACGCGCCTGCATCAGCATCCGCACTGGCAGGCCGAGATTGCGGTAAAGGGACCGATCGGATTCATTACCGGGGACACGGGTCATGAACTGCTGGCGGGCGATACGGTGCTGCTTTCTCCCGGCGCGTTGCACGGTTTCACTTATCCGGATGAACCGGTGCACTGGGTTACGCTGCGTTTTGTGATACATGGCCTGGCGGCGGTTCCGGCGGAGCATCTGATTCTGCTGGCCGGATCGGAGGCGGCGGGATTCAGCGGCCTGCTGGCGGCCCTGCTTGATAACCGGGCATGGCCCGCATCGGCGGCACGCACCGCCGCCGCTGAGCATGCTCTGGCGGGGCTGGCGGCATTTGTTTACACCCCGCGCAACAGCACCGCACGCGCTGCCGGATACGGAGAGAACGCCGCCGGCCAGGCGGATGAATATATACAAGCCCATCTGCAACGCAATATTACGGTGCGGGAGATAGCGGAGGCCATGGGTTATTCGGAAAGTCATGCCGCGGCGCTTTACAGAAAAACCACCGGTCGCAGCATCAAGGATGCCGTTGATCATGCCCGCGCTGAATATGCGCAACGCCTGCTGGCATATTCAGATCAACGCATCAGCGAAGTCGCATATGCAATGGATTTTAAAGACGTCTACGCTTTTTCAAGGTTTTTTAAAAGGCTTACCGGAAAAAGTCCGCGCGAATTTCGCAATACTTATTTCCGGCAGGCGGAGACGTTTTGAACCAGCAAATCTTCCGCTCCTGCCGCTCAAGGCGGCAGGGGGCGTGGGCCATAATGAGAAGTACTGGTGTTTATCATCCCAAACTTGACTTTCCTGGTGGACATTTGTTAAAAGCTCTGGCTTTGGGGGCACAACAATTCAACAATCAAGGAGATTTGAAATGAGTCTAGCACATCTGGCCATTCGTAAAACCGACGATCTTCCGCTGCGGCATGCCGGCAGCATTCACAACGGCAAAGTCCGTTCGGTCTACTGGCTTTCACCCGAAGACAGCCGCCGCATCGTGGCGCAGCGCAACTATGCCGTGCCCGCAGACACCTCACTGGGTGTTATGGTCATCAGCGACCGAATCTCGGCATATGAGATAATCTGGCAAGGCGAGGATGGCCTGATGGGTGTTCCGGGTAAGGGTGCTTCACTCAACGCCACCGCCGAGCACTGGTTCAGGGAATTCGAAAAGGCCGGACTGGCCGGCAACCATATTATGGAAACTCCCCATCCGCTGGTCTGGATCGTGCGCCGGGCCGAACCGGTTATGGTCGAAGCCATCGCGCGGCAATATATCACGGGTAGCATGTGGCGCGCATATGAAAAGGGCGAACGGGAGATCTGCGGCATCACCCTGCCCGATGGTCTGAAGAACGGTGACAAGATGCCCGAGTTACTTATCACCCCGTCCACAAAGGGCATTCTAACCGGCATTCCCGGCGTGCCGGAACTGGACGATGTCAATATCACCCGCGACCAGATAGTCGCCAACTTCAAGGCTTTCGCCTTTAAAACGCGCGAAGATGTCGATCGCTATGAGACCTTGCTCGCAGAAGGCGTCAAGATTATCAGTGACCAGGCCGCCGCCGCCGGCCAGTTGCTGGCCGACACTAAGTTCGAGTTCGGCTACGTTGCCAATCAGCCGGGTGCCGAAACGGACTACTCCATGATCTATATCGACGAAGTCGGCACGCTCGATTCATCGCGCTACTGGGATCTTGCCGCCTATCGTGAGGGCAAGATGGTTGAAAACTCAAAAGAGCGTTTCCGCAAGCTGCTGTGCGACGCCGTGCCTGACAAGGATGTGCTGCTGAACAAGGATCGCATGGCGGAGCGTGGACCGCTCGGTGAATCATTCAAGGTGCCGGTCGATGCCATGATGGCCATTGGCGATCTCTATCGCGACATAGCCGAACGCCTGACCGGAACGCCCGTACCCCGGATCGAGAATGCGCGGCAGGAAATTCTCGACGCACTGGCCCCGTACGGAATCGTTCAGTAAAGCAGAAAAAAAACATTTACCTTTTGGGCGGACTCCGGTCTTTAAGCAACAGGATGTGTTTTTTTCTGGCGTTGATATCCATACCGGATTAGTGTGGCTGAATAAACGGGGATCCCAATGGCAAACAACAACGACGAAAAAAGCGCCGAACTGATTGCGGCAATCACCGACAAGGAATGGGACCTTGTGCGGCAGGCGCTTTCCGGAATGCATCCCGCCGATATTGCCGACATAATCGAGAACACTCCGGAAAAAGAGCGTGCCGGGCTTTTCGAACAGTTGGATGACGAAACCCAGGCGGACGTCCTTACCGAACTTGACGATTCGATTGAGGAAGAGCTGCTGGACGCACTCTCTCCGGATGAGATCTCCGCGCTGGTCGAGGAAATGGCGCCCGATGATGCTGCCGATATGCTGGGTGAACTTGACGCGCAGCGCAGCGAAACGGTCCTGAATCTGCTTGATGAAGAAGATTCACAAGAGGTCCGGGAGTTGCTCGCGTACGAGGAGGACACTGCCGGCGGCATCATGACCACCGACTTTGTGGCGCTTTCCGGTGATCGGACTGCCGGTGAAGCGTTAAACTATATCGGCGCGCTTGAGCTTGATGAACCGCTCCACTCCACTTATGTAATAGATGAAGATAAGCGCCTGCTGGGTTATGTTCAGATCTGGAAAATGCTGAAAAACGCCAACCGGCGGAAAACGCTGCGCGAACTGGCTGAAACAGATATTTTCTCTGTGCATACCGATACCGACTAGGAAGAGGCGGCGCGGATAATGTCAAAATACGATCTTACCTCTATGCCGGTACTGGACGCCACCGGCCGGATGGTCGGCCGGATTACCATTGACGATATTGTTGATGTTATCGAGGAAGAGGCTTCTGAAGATATCTTTAAACTGGCCGGATCTTCCGATGATGAGCTCGCCGCTGGCAGCCTCCCGTGCTCGGCTCCCCTGGCTGCTGGTAACGCTGGCGACCGGACTGATAACCAGCATGATTCTTAAAGCTTTCATGCACAGTATCACCAGTCTTGAAATCATCGCCCTCAGTTTTTTTGTTCCGATCGTCATGGCGATGGGGGGTAACACCGGCATTCAGTCCTCAACCCTGATAGTTCGCGGACTGGCCGTCGGTTCGTTCAGTGGTCGCAAGTTATACCGGGTGTTTATACGGGAAATTGCCACGGGGGCGATGATGGGGCTGATCTGCGGGGTTGCCATCGGCCTGTGGGCGCATTTCATTATCGGGCAGTCCACCAGCTACCATCCGGCCTATCTGGCTCTTTCGGTCGGCCTGGCACTGCTGGGGGCAATGGTCTTTGCCGCATCTTTCGGCTCATTTGTTCCGCTGCTGCTGAACCGTCTGGGCTTCGATCCCGCCATCGCCGCGGGGCCTTTTGTCACCGCCTCAAATGATATCACCGCCCTCCTGATCTATTACGGCATTATCATGCTGATGATGGCGGCAATTATGTAGATTTCGACGCTTAGCGTCGATAAACCTTTTAGTTGTAATGGTTTAGATAAAAAATGGTGTCCAAGGGGCTTAGCCGTCCGAAAATACCACCTTATCTGGTCTTGTAAGATTCCGTGGCTGAGAAGGCGCCGATCGACAGCAGCCCGGCGGCCATCAGCAGAATCAAGACTGTTGTGAATTTTCTCATAAAACAGCCGTTATCTTTTGACGCATCCCGCATCGTTTAGCAACGTCATTTCGTCTGCTGTTAGTTTTATTTCCAGACACTTAAATGTATCGTTGATCTGTTCGATGCTGCTGCAGCCGAAGAGTGGCAGCACCTGCGGATTACTGTGCAGCAGCCAGGCCAGAACAATCTGGTTGGCGCTGACGCCGCGGGTCTGCGCCACTTGACCGAGGACCTTCAGGCGTGCGGCGCTGTCCGGTCCGGCAAATTTCGCTGTAAGAGGTTGATCCGGATGCATATATGCTCCACGGACCAGTGGTGAATAGGCGATCACGGTGATATCTTTGCGCGCGCATTGGTCAAGAAACTCCGGGCTGGCCGGTGGCCAGAGTTCGGGCCTAAACCCCGGCACAGGACGCAGATAGGTATGATTCTGCTGAACACAGCAGAATTGCGCCAGTTGCTGGTGTGCGCTGGTGCTTAGTGCATCGGCGAGACGCCATGAAGTAAAATTGCTGGCACCGATCGCGCGGGTTTTCCCTTCCCGGATCAGTTTGTCAAAAGCGCCCAGCATTTCATCCAACGGCAGCATTCCGGCATCATTGTGCGCGTAAAACAGGTCCAGACAATCAATCCCCAGCCGTTTGAGACTTTTTTCACATTCGCGGATAATAATTTCCGCGCGCAGACTTGTTTCTGCGCCGGGATCTTCTTCCGTGCCGGTATAGCCGAACCCGACCTTGCTGGCGATTTGCACTTTATCGCGGCAGCCGCGCGCTTTCAACCAGTGTCCCAGCAGCCGTTCACTTTCTCCGCCGAAGCCGCCTTCATACCACGCTGCATAACAGTTGGCGGTATCCAGAAAAGTGCCCCCGGCTTCAATATACCGGTCAAGCAATGTATAAGAAATGTCCGCCGGTGTTTTTGTTCCCATATACATGGTGCCAAGACACAGCACACTCACTTCCACATCCGTTGTACCTAGTTTTACTTTCTGCATAATCGAATCTCCGTTATAATGAACAATTCAGGTGTGCAGTATAACCAACGAACAAGTAGATTGCACAGAAAAAAATGGACGGTTCGCGATGCCGACGCGGTGAGTGCTCTGGATGCTCATAATCGTCATGGGGGCCACTTGTCATCCGGCGCGAGCTATTTGCGGCAGATGGTCAAAATGCCGGTCTCGTGAATAGAGCAGAAGATTATGTTGCACAACAAGCGCGGCGAGCCAGATATCATTAGTAGGAATAGGAGTACCCTTCTCTCGTAACTGTCGATAGATGCGCGCATAGTGAAAAGAGGTCTGTTCGTCAGCAAAGCAGCAAACAACACGCGGACGGTTAAGAAACATGCTGAGTACGGCTTCATTCTTGCGTGAAAGAGTTCCGCAGGCAAATCCGGCCCGCAGTTCGGCAAGTACGGTGAAGGGTACATAAATCCGGTCTGCATGGCGGAACATGTTGACAACAGCACCGATGCCTTCGCAGAAATCGCGATAACGGTTAGTATCAATCGCCATTCTCATTTCCATAGATCCTCATCTATTTGATCCATTTCCGCGATTGCCTGATCGAACGCGGGATCCGGCACCCAGGTTCCCGCCAAGTCATCAAGGTCATGCTGCGCAGGCACCTGATCTGCCAGGCCTACGCCTTTTTCCAAAGCGGAGATGGCGGCACGGTTCAGGCTGACGGTATACTCCGTTGCCATCTCCCGCAGACGGCGATCCAGCCGCTCCGGAATATCCCTGAGGGTATATTGTGTGCGGTTCTTTTTCATGCATTCATAATATGCCATCAGTGCATGCACTACAAGCATTCATCCTGCCGGTGAAATAATTTCTTCAAGCGCTCGCTGACCTTGTGTCGGCGAGCAAGGAGATTCTGCCAAGCTCTATCGTGAAAAAAGAGCACGAGCCCGATTGGCGCAAGAACAGCGCGAAACCCATAATATTGCTCAATAAGGGCTCAGTTTTATTCGGGAGTATCCCGAATGGCGCTAGCTTAAGCTCATATCTTGATTAGAGAGGTTCTCAAAAGTCTTGCCTTGGTAACGCTCGCTGACCTTGGTCGGCGAGCGGAAAAATCGAGAGAAAGAAAAC